>CBFDAD010000173.1:0-4605 GCA_965602705.1 uncultured bacterium | reverse complement strand
CCAATATGCGCGACAGTTTGCGCGACAGTGCCTCTTGGGGTGGCGCCGGGTCATCGCGCGCCTCACCGACCAGCAAGATGGGCGACAGGCCCGCCTCCAGCGCCAGGTGCACTTTATGGTTGACCGCCCCGTCGTCGTCGCCCAGGTTCCGGCGGATCTCCCAATGCCCCAGCATGACCCAGCGGCAGCCCACGTCGGCCAGCAGCGCCGCCGAGATCTGGCCGGTGCGGGCGGGGTCCACCGCCGGCGCGATGTTCTGCCCGCCCAGTTGCAGGCGGCTTCCGCGCAGCGCCCCAGCCACCGCCCACAGCGCGGTAAAGGGTGGGCAAAGCACCACGTCCACGGCGTCGAGCAGCTCGCCCGCCAGCGCCTCAAACTCGCGCACAAAGGCCAGGCTCTCGGCGACCGTCATCGCCATCTTCCAGTTGGCGAGCGCCAGGGGCTTGCGTCTCATTCCCATGTCTCACGTATCTGTCCCAATATATGTGCCCAGGCTCCCTGGCAGCGTCCCCCCTCGTCAAAACGGCGGCGGTGTATCAGAATCGCCTGGGCCAGCAATGAGGACCAGACGCCGATGCGTAGCGCTGGATTGGGTCCCTGGCTTATCAAAGTTCTGGGTCCGGTGGAGGCGCTACCGGCGGTTTACGGCCTCATTATACTACAGGAGCGCGTTCGGCGGCAATTGTAACTCGGAGCCCCGTTATGTTGATCGAAACTCATTCGCCAGGCCTTCCCCGACTGGCCAGTTGACCCGCAGTATCAGGCCTACTTACGCGGCATCGCCTTGGCAGACGTCATCTTTCTACAGCCGTTGTTTGCCCTCACCGGTCTCGGTCTATGGCACATGCGGCGCTGGAGTCTGATCGGTGGGGTGGCTGTGGCCGGCGCTGCGGTATACTTTGGCATCCTTCAAGTCGCGGCCGAGTTATTCAGCGGCAGCCAGTACCACCTTTATGGCATGGGGACACTGGCGACGCCCCTGGTTAGCACGCCACTATACGAGTTCACAAACTGGGTAGGTCTATGGGGTTGGATGCTTTATCCAGCGCTACTTGGCTTATACTGCGCTCGCAAACTCCATCCAGGTCGGGGCTAAGGGTCCCTTCCCCAGGGTTTCAGTGATCCAGGGCTAGCCAAAGCGCCCCGTGATATAGTCTTCCGTGCGTTGATCTTGGGGATTGGTAAAGATTGAACTACCGGGGCCATGTTCAATCAACTCCCCCTGGAGGAAAAAGGCAGCCCAGTCACTCACACGGGCGGCCTGTTGCACGCTGTGGGGCACAATGACGACGGTGTACTGTTGCTTCAGTTCCTGCAAAGTTGCCTCGACTTTGGATGTAGAGATCGGATCGAGGCCCGAAGTGGGCTCATCCAGCAGAATTACCTCTGGCTCCAGGGTGAGCGTACGAGCCAGGCACAACCGCTGTTGCTGTCCACCGGAAAGCGCAGCCGCTGGCTCATCCAAACGATCTTTCACCTCTTCCCATAGAGCCGCCTGGCGTAGACTGTGTTCAGCCAGCTCATCCAGGCGACGCCGGTCGCGCACGCCAGCTAGCTGCGGGCCGTAGTGTAGATTTTGGCGAATAGTCATCGGCAGCGGCACTGGCCGGGCAAAGACGATGCCAACACGACGGCGCAGTGCGATCACATCCACATCGGGGGCATAGATATCCTGACCATCCAGCAAGATGCACCCACTCCGCTCCTGCACGTCTACCAGATCGTTCAGGCGATTGATGGCCCGCAGCAGCGTGCTCTTGCCGCCCCCGGCTGGCCCAAAAAGGACGTTGATCTGCCGGGCATAGAGATCGAGCGTCACCCCCCGTAAACTCTCAACACCGTCGGAATAGCGGATGCTCGTGTTCTCAATACGAATTTTGGGTTCCAGGTCCATTGTATCCAATCTGCCTGTCGTTCACCACTGACGCCGCTTGCGGTAGTGGCTGCGAATAAGCGTCGCGATCAGGTTCATTGATAGCACAAAGACCAGCAACACGAGCGCCGTGCCGTATTGGATGCGAATGGGCATACCCGGCACCTGGGTGCTGATGACAAACAAATGGTAAGGTAGCGCCATCGTCTGGTCAAAGATAGATCCGGGCAGACGCGGCAAAAAGAAAGCAGCAACGGTAAACAGGATCGGCGCCGTCTCACCAGCGGCCCGTTCCAACCCCAGGATGACACCCGTTAAAATGCCAGGCAAGGCCTGCGGCAAGACGACGCGGCGGATGGTCTGCCAACGGGTCGCGCCCAGACTGGTGCTGACAACGCGGAAGGACTGTGGGACCACACGCAACGCCTCCTCAGCCGTGCTGATGATGATTGGCAACGTCATGATCCCCAAGGTCAACGATCCGGCCAAAATAGAGGTGCCAAAGTTTAGGAACAGCACAAACAGTCCCAGCCCGAACAAGCCATAAACCACCGAGGGAATGCCGGCCAGGTTGATAATGGCGATGCGAATAGCCCGCGTGAGGGCGTTAGCCTGGGCATATTCAGCCAGATAAATTGCCGCACCTACGCCCAGAGGCACAGCGATAACGGCAGTGCCGAGGGTCAGTAGCACTGTGCCCATAATCGCTGGCAAAATGCCGCCCGCTTTCATCCCATCGCGCGGTAAGCCACTGACAAACTCCCAACTGATAGCGCCAATCCCTTGCACGACGATGATGGCGACGATGAGCAAGATGGACACGGATACCATCGCTGCTGCCAGGCTGATAAGGATGAAAGCGATGCGCTGTGAGACTTGTCTGGACATGTAAGAGAGAACCCGTTCCCTGCGCTTGACCTGGCGAAAGACGACTGACGCCGCCGCCAGATTAACGATAAAGCTTATCAAGAACAGGACGATGCCGATGGCAAACAGGACACCATAGTGAATGCTGCCCTGGGCCACCTCCCCCATCTCGGCGGCGATAGTGGCAGTCATGGTACGCACGGGCATCAAGAGATCTCCGGGACTGATCGGCACCCGAGCCGCGTTGCCGGTAACCATCATCACCGTCATCGTCTCGCCGATGGCACGACCGATGCCCAACATCATACCAGTCAGGATGCCAGAGCGGGCCGCTGGCACGACGACCCACCAGATGGTCTGCCAACGAGTAGCGCCCAAGGCCAGCGCGCCATCGCGGTAGCTTCTGGGCACGGTATCCAGCGCGTCCTCGGCCACGCTGACAATGGTCGGCAGCGCCATCAAGGCAAGCAGTATCGAACCGCTCAGCGCCGTCAGACCCGTAGGTGCGCCGGTCGTCTGGCGTACGACCGGCGACAGCACCAGTACACCGAGAAAGCCCAGCACTACCGAGGGGATGCCGGCCAGCACTTCAACAAAGGGTTTGAGCGCCTCTCGCGCCCAGCGCGGCGCAATTTCAGCGATAAAGATCGCCGTCGCCAACCCCAAGGGCATGGCAATGAGGGCCGCACCCAGCGTCACCAGGAGCGATCCCAAGACCAACGGCACCAAGCCGAAATATTCCTCCACGGGATACCAGCGCGTGCTCAGCAACGCAGCCGGTGACACCTTCCAAAAGGTCGGCAGCCCTTCACGAATGAGGAACAAAAAGATCATGCCCACAAAGACAATCACTGACAGACCCGCCACGCGAATGGCGCGCTCGACGACAAATTCCAAAAAAGTGGATTTGTTCATCCCTCGTCACCTCAACGGCACAAACCCCAGCGTGCGCACGATGGTTTGAGCCTCGTCGCTCAGGATCCAGTCCAGATAGGCCGCGATTCCGCCGGCCGGCTCACCGGCAGTGTACATGTACAGATCACGGGCAATGGGGTACGCGTCATCGTTGACGCTTTCGGCCGTTGGCAACACATAAGGTCCAGTGGCGTCACGGGCCACGGCGATCACCTTCTGATCAGGGGTGACATAGCCCAACCCGTCGTAGCCGATGGCGTTAGGGTTCTGGCGCACCTCGGCGCTGATCCCCTCCGACGAGGGGAGCAACAACGTGTCGGGAGAAAAGAGCGACGTGTCCTCCTTGACCCCACGGCGCACGACCTGTTCCAAAAAGTAGACGTGGGTGCCCGAGTTAGACTCGCGAGAGAGCCGCACGATGGGTCGATCTTCCCCTCCGACCAGGCGCCAATTCGTAACATCGCCCCGGTAAATGCTGGAAAGCTGAGCGATGGTTAACTGGTCCACGGGGTTACTGGGGTGGACAACGATGGCAATGGCGTCACGGGCGACGATGTGCTCGACCGGCACGACATTGTTTGCCGCGGCGGTGGCGGTTTCCTCGGCCTTGATGCGGCGCGAGGCGTTGGCAATATCCACCGTGCCCTGGACCAACGCCGCAATCCCCGTGCCCGACCCGCCACCGGTGACTGACAATCGTACCTCGGGGCGCTGGGGGGCATAGGCCTCGGCCCAGGCCAGGGCCAGGTTGACCATGGTATCGGAACCGGCGTTTTGAATAGCAGTGCCTTCAACCGCCTCGTTCACGGTCCGGCGACAACCTACGACGTAGCTGCAGGTAAGGAAAAGCCCCAAAAGAGCACACCAACGTCTTTTCACATCATTTCCTGATACGTTAAAACCCATACGGCGCTGGGAAAGATGAGAGTCATCTTCTAGATCCCCTTCCA
>CBFDAD010000172.1:0-4639 GCA_965602705.1 uncultured bacterium | reverse complement strand
GCATACACGATCGAGAAGGCGCTCAAAGAGGGACTGCGTAGCGTCCCCCTGGGACCGGGTGGGTACGTCGCTCTGCCGGGCGATCTTTTGATACATGTCATGCAAGAACAGTTCCAATTCGTGCCGCAAGACCATCAATTGTGTGGCCTGCCGTTCCAGCGCGAGGTAGCGTTTTTCGGCCGTCTCGATGATGGTTTCGTCGCTCAAATCGCCCTCTCGCCAGCCCTTGAGCAGTGCCCGGATGTCGGCCAGTGAAAAGCCGAGCCGTTGCGCGCGTTGGATGAAGCGCAGAGTGTGCTCAGCCTCGGGGGCGTAGAGCCGGTAGCCCGCCGTTGTGCGGCCACTGGGGGACAGCAGCCCTTGTTGCTCGTAATAGCGGAGCGCCGAGGTGCGTAACCCGACGCGTTTGGCCAGTTGGCCGATGGTGAGCGTCTTGCGGTTATTCTTCTCCATGACCGGCAAGCTCAACGATCTCGGCGATCCTGGCGTCCAGTTCGGGGCCAAGACCCTCGATGTCTGTATCCAAAAAGCCGCGGATGATCATCGAGATGGCCTCGCGTTCCTCTATCCCCCGCGCTTGTAGGTACTGGATCTGTTCGGGGGCGATCTTGCCGATGCTGGCCTCGTGGCTCATTTGCGCATCCGGGTGCATGGCTTTCAGGCCGGGGATGGAAACAATAAACCCGTCTTCACCGGGATCAAGTAGCATGCCGGCACAGTCGATGTGGGCGCGACACCTGGCGTTGCCCACGAGCAAACCTTTCTGGTACATGCGCCCGCCGGTGCATACACCTCGATGGGCAAGTTCGGCGCTGGTGTCCTCGGCGTTGAGATATACCTCGCCGCCGGAGACAATGTGCGAGCCCTCGGAGCCCAGGATAATGGTGAGATACTTGGCTGAGGCGCCCTCACCGTTGAGCCACGTCCGAGGGTTGGACTGAATGTCCCCGGCCGGTCGCAGCGAGACGTAGTTGCTCACGAATGTCCCGCCTGCTTCGACAAGTGTCCCCGCTCGGGGACGCACTGTGACCTCGGGCCCCCAACTGTGGATCATACTGTTGGTGAACGCGGCGTTCTTACCGATGTATTGCTCGCTGACGGCAAAGTGTATCCCGCGTTTTACGTCACGACCCGTAACGCAGCCCGTGATGAGGTGGAGCTCGGTGTCTTCCTCAAGCAACACGATGTTGTGCACCGCCTGGGCGATGCCGCCGTGCGCGATGTACAATCCCGCTTGGACAGGGAAAGGGATTTTGGTCCCGCGTTTAACCCGGACAAAATAGCCCTGAGGCTCCGGCTGCGACGCGCAGCGAGCGGTGATCTCATCCATGTCGGGCGACACCGCTTTCCAATAGTACTCCTCGCGCAGCCAGGGGTACATTTCGAGAGCGACGGCAATGGGCAATAGCTCCAGTCCCTCCGTGTGGGTCATTGCGCACAGCGGGCTGAAATCGCGCAGGACAAAAGTGCCGGAGCGGGCTTCCTCCCCGACAAAGACCCCCACCTCGGCCAGCGCTTCCGCGTCGACGCTTGCCATCTGTGCGGGGGAGATCAGCGCCGGGGCCGGTGTGTCAGATGTGGTGATAAACTGATCCAGGTCGAGTGGCTTGTCAGCTATTTTGACTTGACTTTGTGTCAATGGATGCAGTTCTTTCATACCTTACACTTTCTCCCCATTGATGCAACGCACACATGCCTCGTAACCGGACTCGCAGGCTGTGTCGAAGATGAGACGGGGGTTGCCCGAACAAGCGATACGTCCGCGCATCATGACATGCGCCTTGTCAGTCTGGATATAATCCAAGATGTGCCCAGTGTGAGTGATGATCAATCCCGCTCTGCGTTTCGCCGGGTGATCCGGGTCCCTGGAAAAGAGCCTGTTGGTCATATTCCCCACCGATGCTAGTGCATCTACGTCCACGCCAGAGTCGGGTTCGTCCAGCATGGCGAATCTGGGACGCGTCGCGAGGAGTTGCAGGAGCTCGGAGCGCCGGATCTCACCCCCGGACAGACCCGCGTTGATGTCGCGATCCAGGAAAGACTCCATACGGGCGGCTTGAGCCAAAGCCTTCAACCGATCACCTTTTTGCAGGCCGTTGGCGATGGTGTAATCTAGAACCTGCCGCAGCTTGACACCGGGTATGGTCGGCGGGCGTTGTTGTGCGACGCCGATGCCAAGCCGGGCCCTTGCGGTGAGGTCCAGAAAGGTGATATCCTGCCCGTCAAAAAGGATTTGCCCCTGTGTCACGTTATACCCGGCAAATCCCATAATGGTCATCATCAGCGAGGTCTTGCCGCTGCCGTTGGGACCCAGCAAGGCATGCACGTCCCCGGCAGGTATGGCCAGGTTGACGCCATGAAGGATCTCTTGCCCGTCCACCTCGACGTGTAGATCCCGGATTTCTAATAGATTCGTCATAACGTGCTCCTCCTGTGGAGGTCGCCTGAGCATCTTGTTACACAAATACCTTCTTGTAGATTTTAATCGATCCGCGCATTTTTGCAAGCGATTCGCATTAACGGACACTAGATAATATCGTAAGCTTTCCGGTTCTAACAAGTAACACATGTCACCAAGCCGGTGTGACATTCGTCTGAGCGTGAGTTCACAGTCGTGCTCGCCGCGGTGTCGTCCCAGCGATGAATGTCATACTAGCTTCGTGACACCTGACACTTGTTGCCATGTAGGAATTTATGTAGTATAATTCGTTAATGAGAATCATTAGCAATAAATGATCGGGGACAATTTTATGCACTTTAGACACGGCAGAAGACGTAAAGGCCATCATCGCCGCAGTGGAAATGGACGTGTCAGGATATGGTTAAGCGACATAGCGCCCGGACAGCGGGCTAAAATCCTCCGCGTTGGAGGTCATGGACGCGCTCGAAGGCGTTTTATGGAGATGGGTCTTGTCTGTGGCGAGACGGTACTGGTTGAGCGCGTTGCCCCCCTGGGTGATCCGATCGAGTTTTTGGTTAAAGGCTATCACGTGTCTCTGCGACGCGATGATGCACAGCATATCGAGGTTCAGACGCTGGAAGACGAGCGTGGAGGTGACACATGTGCCCCTTAAGCATGGCGCCTACCGGTGAACCGATGAAAATAGTAGATGTGCGCGCTGGGTGTCGGTTGCGCCATCGCTTGAGCAATCTGGGACTGCTTCCGGGGACAGTGGTCGAGGTCGTGCAGAGCCTGGGTCACGGTCCGGTCATCCTCGCTGTGGGTGACACACGGCTGGCGCTGGGTCGAGGCGCTTCTCACAAGGTCTTGGTGGAGCCGGCGTCAAGCGTCGATTAACCTGCTCTGGTTTTTTTCTCCGTGTCATTTGAAATTCAAACAAAGCCACCATTGAGAGGAGGCTGGCCTGTCCATGTCTGGTGTGCTCAAGATTGCTTTGGCAGGTAATCCCAACTGCGGTAAAAGCACCGTCTTTAACGCTTTGACCGGCGCCCGACAACATGTCGGCAATTGGCCTGGTAAGACAGTGGAGAAAAAAGAAGGTGCTTTTCGACTCGACGGACGTGAGATTAACGTCGTTGACTTGCCGGGCACTTATAGCCTCAGCGCCTACTCGCCGGAAGAGGTCATTGCCCGCAACTTTATCGTCGATGAAAAGCCCGATGTGGTCATCGCGGTAGTGGACGCGGCTAACCTGGAGCGGAACCTTTACCTTACTATGCAGGTGTTGGAGCTGGGCGTGCCGGTGGCGATCGCCCTGAACATGAGTGACGTGGCCGAGGCGCGGGGCATCCGCATAGATCTTGAACGGCTCTCGAAACTGTTGGGTGGCGTGCCCGTGGTGCGTACGGTCGGCGTCCGTAACCAGGGTATCCAGGAGCTGGTGCAGGATGCCCTGGCGGCAACTCAAGCCGCTGCTCCAGACTTTAAGGTGAATTACGGCCCAGACATCGAAAATGAGTTAGCCAAACTGGAGCAGATGAGCGGGGAACATCCTGAGATTGCGACCCGGTTCAAACTGCGTTGGTTGTCCATCAAGTTGATGGAAAACGAAACCGATGTAGTTGCCGCCGTCACCGAGATGCCGGGTGGGTCCGAGCTGGTCTCCTCTGCTCAGAGCAGCATCGCTCATCTGGAGGCCATCTATGGCGACGACGCAGACATTGCCTTCGCTGACCGCCGTTTTGGTTTTATCAGCGGCCTGACGCGCCAAGTGGTCAGCCGAACCCGACCTGACCGGTTGACGGTTTCGGACCGTATTGATCAGGTGGTCGCAAACCGCGTATTGGGTATCCCCGTCTTTTTGTTGATGATGTATCTCGTCTTTCGCATGGTGCAAGACGTGTCGGCCCCGTTTCTGGATTGGGTGGATGGGGTCATCGCCGGGCCGATCTCGCATTGGATCATCGCCTTGCTGACCGCCATCGGTGCACCGGAGTGGCTGCAGTCGCTGGTGGTGGATGGGATTGTCGCGGGGGTTGGCGGCGTGCTGGTCTTTTTGCCCGGCCTGATGGTGCTTTACCTTTTCCTGGCTCTGCTGGAAGATAGCGGCTATATGGCACGGGCTGCTTTTGTGATGGATCGCTTCATGAGCTTGCTCGGCTTGCACGGCAAGAGCTTCATCCCCTTAATTCTGGGCTGGGGTTGTGCTGTACCGGCCATCTCTGCCACGCGCACGTT
>CBFDAD010000171.1:0-4677 GCA_965602705.1 uncultured bacterium | reverse complement strand
CTGGTAACTTTTGTAGTAAATCCTGCATAACCATCAACCCGCGCCGCTACCGCCGGACGTTCTGTACAAACTCGACGGGGTGGTGAACCGCGCCACAGCTTGAGAGTCTGCCCGAGGGTGTGCTCGACGAGGTTTTTGAGATATTCCCCGTGCTTCGAGAGCGAGCGAGCCAGTTGGCAAAAACGCTGAGCGGTGGTGAAAAGCAGATGCTCTCCATCGGGCGGGGGCTCGCGTCTAGGCCCCGTCTCTTGATGCTGGATGAACCTTCCCTTGGCCTGGCGCCCAAGCTGGTGGACGATATCTATCAAAAGTTGCAGACCTTGAGGCAACTCGGGATGACGGTTTTGCTGGTGGAGCAGAACACAACCTACGCCCTGGAACTTGCCGACAGGGGGTACGTGTTGGAGAACGGCAGTGTCGTCCTAGAGGGAAGCGGCAAGGAATTGATGCAGAACAAACACGTTAAGGAGCACTACCTGGGGCTTTCGTTAGGAGAGTACATCACCTAAACCTGTGATTATGATGTGCCCGATGCTATGCAGCGCTTTGTCAATAGGCCCATACAGTAATGAATGGGCCTGTTGGCTTTTTCTGCGCTACCGTCCGGCAGGCGTACGTAGGGACGGCGCCAGGCAAACGCATCACGGCGGGTAGCGGTGTGGGATGACCGTTGCGCCTGGCTACTCGGCCCGGTACTGGAAAAATGAACCCTCAAGTGCTTGACAGCACGGCAAAAGCATGTTACAATTCCGTTAGATGGAACATTGTTCCACTTCTAGACGTCCTTTCCGAAGAACTCGTAGCGCATTCTTGTAACCCGGCTAGGTCGTGGATACCCCTTTCGCCGCTTCTTTTCTTCGGGCCGAATGATTTTATCTATCTACCTCTGGAGCGGACGTGGACAAATCTTCATCAGTAAAGACGGTTGACCGTTTGGTCAAGATTTTAGATAGCTTCTCTCGAGCGCGACCAACGTGGTCCCTTGCGGAACTCAGCGCCCACCTTGGGTTGCCCAAAAGTACACTCCACCGTTTCTTGGTCAGCCTGGAATACCACGGCGTCTTGCGTCGTGACCCAGGCGACATGCGATGGCGCTTGGGTTATCGGCTTTACCTGTGGGGGAGTCTGGCCGCGGAGAGCACAGACCTGCACCAGATCGCCCGTCCGATTATGCGCGACCTCGTGGCTGCTGCACAGGAGACGGCCATTCTGACGGTCTATCATGAGCGCCAGGTGACCTGCGTGGAAAAGGTTGAGACCAGCCTACCCGTGCGCCTGACGTTGGACAGGGGAACGCACCATCATCCTCACGCTGGTGCCTCTTCAAAGGTGCTGATGGCGTACCTCCCCGAAGAGGAAATCCAGGCTATTATCTGCGATCAGGGATTGCCGAAACTGTGTGCTAACACGATTACAGAGCCCGGTGAACTCATAGCCGAGTTGGACAAGATTCGGAGGCAGGGCTACGCGCAGAGTCTCGAGGAGACGGACCTGGGTGCCTGGGGAATCGCTACGCCAATCTATGATCGGAATCGGGAGGTGGTAGCGGCTATAGGTGTCGCTGGACCGAGTTCGCGGTTCACCGCAGATGTGGCGCAGCGGGATGTGGCGCTTTGCTGTGAGGCCGCCCGGCGGATTTCGACGCTGCTCAGCACGGGGCTTGAGCCCAGTGACGGCGATTGACGCTGCGACTGCTGCCCGTCGATTTGCTCGCACAGGGGCGAACGTGGTCTCTTGCCGGCGGAGGTGAGATTAGCTCATTATGAAAACTCGACTCATCAAAACCCCTTTGAAAGATTTGGTAGTGGTCGAGATCGACCACTTTCAGGACGAACGGGGGTTCTTTATCGAAAGCTGGCAAAAACGCGATTTTGCACAAGCCGGGTTGGATGTAGAGTTTGTGCAAGAAAACCACTCTCGTTCAAGATACGGCGTTTTGCGCGGTCTTCATTATCAGGATATGACTGCACCGATGGCCAAGCTGGTGCGCTGCATCGTCGGGGCGATTTTCGACGTGGCCGTTGATTTACGCGTGAGTTCGCCCACCTTTGGACAGTGGTTTGGTGTCGAGTTGACAGCCGATAACAAGAAACAATTTTACGTTCCGGTTGGCTTTGCGCACGGCTTTGCAACACTATCCCGTTATGCTGATGTGCTGTACAAGCAGACGGAATTCTACACCCCATCTGCGGAAGGCACAGTGGCCTGGAATGATCCAGATGTGGGTATCGAATGGCCAATCAAAGATCCGATCTTGTCAAAGCGTGATCAACATGGAATAAGCTTGAAGGGATACTTGGAAAATTCCGCGTTCAAATAGCAGCACCGAGTAGGTGCTTTGAGAAAAAGGAGCTCATCAAATGGTTGATTTCAAAGGTAAAGATATCCTCGACGGCGCCCAATTCACCCGTGAGGAAATAGATCAAATTATGAGCGTGGCTGCGGACATGCGCGAGCAATTGAAGGCCAAAAACGCATTGAATTTGGCTAAAGGGTACGTACTGGGCGCTCTCTTCTTCGAGCCCAGCACGCGCACGCGGTTGTCGTTTGAGACGGCGATGCACCGTCTGGGTGGCGACGTGGTGGGGTTTGCCTCGGCAGGCACGTCCTCATCTTCCAAGGGCGAGTCTCTGGCAGATACCATTCGTAACGTGGACCAGTACGTGGACGTCATCGCGATGCGTCATCCTCAGATTGGATCGGCCAGGGTGGCTGCCGCGGCGGCGGAGTCACCGGTGCTCAACGGGGGAGATGGTGCGGGTCAGCATCCTACGCAGGCTCTGCTCGACCTGTTTACGATTCAATCGGAGCTGGGGCGCGTGGATGGGAAGACCATTGTGCTGTGTGGCGACCTCAAGTACGGCCGCACGGTCCACGCCGGCGTGGAGTTGTACAAACATTACGACTGCAAGCTGACTTTTGTCGCGCCGGAGCAGCTCAGGATGCCGGCAGAGATCACGGCTCGGCTGCGCGAACACGGCGTCCACGTGGAAGAAACGACCGACCTGGAGGCAGCGATTTCCGCTGCGGACGTCCTCTACATGACCCGCATTCAGAAAGAGCGCTTTGAGGACCCGGCCGAGTACGAACGGCTCAAAGGCAGCTACATTCTGACCCGCGAGATGGTGGAGCGGGTCCGGCCTGAGCTGACGGTGCTCCATCCGCTACCACGCGTCAACGAAATTACCACCGACGTGGACAGTCTGCCCGGTGCAGCCTACTTCCGCCAGGCGCGGAACGGCGTTTTCGTCCGCATGGCCCTCATCGCCCTGGTTTTGGGGCAAATATAGGATAGCGTAACGTTTAAATCCAACGCTGTCTGCCGACGTCCTGTAGTATTTCTTAACGAGATAGGTTTGGGTAGGCAGACAGCGTTATGTTTGATGCCCATTGGCCCTGGCGGGCCACGTATGCCTTCGACTTGCGTAGGCACGGATGACCCACCGGGAGAAAGGTTAAATTGATGGAGCAAGAAAAGTTCCAGATATTAGGCAAAGCGACCCCGCGCAAGGACGGGATCGCCAGGGTTACGGGGCAAGAGCGCTACACGGTTGACGTCAGCTTACCGCATATGCTGCACGGGAGAATCCTGTCCAGCCCGTATGCCCACGCCCGCGTCAAGAGCATTGACACCAGTGAGGCGGAAGCGATGGGTGCTGTCGTCATCACCTTTGACGATATTCCAAAGGTACGTTACAACGAGCGCATCATCACCATCCCCACGGTCCTGCACAAAGATCATTACGTCTTGGCGGACAAGGTGCGCAGGATGGGGGAGGCGGTTGCTGCCGTGGCAGCAGAGACCGAGGCGCTGGCCGAAAAGGCCGTGCGCGCCATCAAGGTCGAGTACGAGGTCTTGCCCGTGAATACCGACCCCATCGAGGCGATGAAGCCCGGGGCCGAACCTGTCTATGACACGGTGTTGTGGGGTTCGGAAGAGATCCAGATCGAGAACAACATCGCCTGCGCCCGAGATGTCGAGGAAGGCGACGTGGACCGGGCTTTTGCTGAGGCTGACGTGGTCGTGCAGGGCAAGTTCAAGACTCACAAGATTTATCACGCGCAGATGGAGACCAAGTCGGTGGTGTGTCGTCCAGAGCCCGATGGTGGCCTGACCGTCTGGCCCACTACGCAATCTATCCACAACGTACGCATCCTGCTGGGTGAGATCTTTGATATCCCTTTGAGCAAAGTCAATGTCAAGCGCGTGCCCATTGGGGGCACCTTTGGCTCCAGCATCCAGATGAACCCGCCGATCCCGATTTGCGCCGCGTTGGCACTCAAGGCCCGCCGGCCGGTCAAACTGACGCTGACGCGGGAAGAGGATGTGCACGATCATAGCCGTTACGGCACCCATATCGAACTAAAGCTGGCGGCAAAGGCCGACGGCACGCTGACGGGCGCAAAGATGGAACTCGTCGCCGACATTGGTTCACACAATATCCAGGCCTATTCGTTCCTGGGGGTGTGTGTCGGGTGGCTGGTTTCCCTCTACAAAATACCGAATGTCCGCTATCAGGGCACGGCGGTTTATACCAACAAAGCGATATCGTGCGCGATGCAAGGGTTTGGGAACCCGCAAGTAACGTTCGTCGTCGAGTCGCTGATTGACGAACTGGCTGCAAAGCTGGACGTGGACCCCGGTGAGTTACGGCTCAAGAATTACGTCGGCCTGGG
>CBFDAD010000170.1:0-4677 GCA_965602705.1 uncultured bacterium | reverse complement strand
GGGGAAGCTAGAGTTCAGGATTGCCCGCAATATGGACCGCGAGACCATTGAGGGCTCTTCTTTCAACATCAGCCGTACCATCGTTCAGCGGGTAGCTAACGAGGGCCAGCCCGTCGTCACGACCAACGCCCAGGAAGACCCCCGCTTCAGCGCGCAAGAGAGCGTGGTCAGCTACAACCTGCGCTCTATCCTGTGTGTCCCGCTGCGCGTGAAAGACAAAGTCACCGGCGTTATTTATGCGGACAATCGCATCAAGGCCGGCCTTTTTGGCGAGAGCCACCGCGATTTATTGACTGCCTTCGCTAACCAGTCCGCCATTGCCATCGAGAACGCTCGTCTCTTTGCCAACGTGGTCAATGCCAAGAACTTGATGGACAACATCTTTGCCTCCATCACCAGTGGGGTGATCACCACAGACATTCAAGATCAGATCACTCTATTCAACCGGGCAGCCGAACGCATTTTGGGCCTATCGGCTACGCAGGCCGAAGGTGCGCCTTACTCTGACGTTCTCCGGTCCTTGCGTGACCAGGTCTCTCCAATCATACAGGCGGTTAAGACGCGAGACGAGCCGGTGACTGGCTGGGAGATCGAATCAGAGTTGCCGGGGCGCGGCATCGTTAACCTCAGCCTGAGCATGTCGCCGTTAAAAGACGCCCACCAGACGACCACCGGCGTCGCCATTGTGCTCGACGACCTGACGGAGCGCCGGCAACTGGAAGCCAGAACCCGCTACATCCGCGACGTGCTGATGAGCTACCTGGCCCCCCAGGTAGCCGAACAGTTGCTGGCCGATCCGGAAAAGCTGCGCTTGGGCGGTGAGCGCCGGACCATCACCACCTTCTTCGCCGACATCCGGGGTTTTACCACCTTTAGCGAGCACCTCGATCCAACACTGCTAATGGACGTACTCAACCGCTATCTGTCGCTAGGCGCTGAAGCGGTGTTCTTGCAGGAAGGCACTTTGGATAAATTCCAGGGCGATATGGTGATGGCCTTCTTCAATGCGCCAGTAGATCAAAAAGACCACGCGCTGCGGGCTGTGCGTGCCGCCCTCACGATGCGCGCCGACATTCAGGCCTATCACCAGCAGGTGGACCCGGCCTATCGTCTGAGCTTTGGCATCGGGATAAACACCGGCGAAGCTGTTGTGGGCAACGTGGGCACCGCCCAAATCAAGAACTATACCATCATCGGCGACAGCGTAAACCTGGCCAAGCGGTTGCAGGACTATGCCGATCCAAACCAGATCCTGCTCGGTTCAGCTACCTATGAGCTGGTCAAGGATTACGTCGTCGCGCGCGAACTAGAACCAATCCGGGTAAAAGGCCGCGAAACCGTCGAGCGCATCTGTGAACTAGTCGACATCAAGGAGAACTAGGCCCCTATCTGTCCGGCAGAGCCTTCGTCTCAAGCTCGCGGCGAGGTTGTATGACGGCTCTTGTCGAACCAGGCCTTTCACGAGCGACGAACGTCGAAAGTTTGACGTCCCGTCGCTCGCTTTTTCCAGGTATGTCGCCTGCTCGTCGCCCTTGATCTTGGATTATCATCACAGGAGCGTAACCGTGGCAGTTGTGATTGTCTTATACGTCGTCGCCGGAGTATGGCTGGCGATTTATGGCTTGAATTCGTTGGCGCTTGCAGGTCTATATTTGCGCCACCGGCACGACCAGACGCACCCAAAAAACAAGCGCTCTCAAAGGATGCTCCCGCCCACCCAGCTACCCATCGTCACCGTGCAACTGCCAATCTATAACGAACGCCTCGTAGTTGAGCGCCTGATTGACGCTGCAGCCGCTCTCGACTGGCCACGCAACCGGCTACAGATTCAGATCCTCGATGACTCAGACGACGAAACAACCGCCCTGGCGCTGGCCCGCGTGGAACACCATCAGCGACGGGGGTTAGACATCGAGCTAGTCCGCCGGCCCGACCGCAGGGGTTTCAAAGCCGGTGCATTGGCGGTGGGCCTGACCCGCGCCCGAGGCGAATTCATCGCCATCTTTGACGCCGATTTTGTCCCACCAGCGGACTTTTTGCGGCGCACCATTCCCCCCTTTCTCACACGTCCAGCGTTAGGTCTCATCCAAACCCGCTGGACACACCTCAACGCGAATTACTCACCGCTGACCCGCGCCCAGAGTCTGGCCCTGGACGGCCACTTTGTGGTAGAGCAGACCGCTCGCAATCGCTCCGGGCTGTTGATGAACTTTAACGGCACCGCGGGCGTGTGGCGACGCGCCTGCATTGACAACAGCGGCGGTTGGAGCGGCGACACCATTTCCGAGGATCTGGACCTTAGCTATCGCGCACAACTGGCCGGCTGGGACTGTCTCTACCTGCCCGAGGTGTGCGCTCCGGCCGAACTACCGCCCCAACTGGCAGCCTTCAAGCGACAGCAGTTCCGCTGGGCCAAGGGCTCCATCCAATGTCTGCGCAAGCTGTGGCGGCCCATTTGGCACGGCAGACGATGGGCAGCGCAGACAGCCGCCGACGATGAGAGACGCTCTCCAACGCCCCGGCGGCTGACCCCGGTGCAACAGGTGGCAGCCTTGGTCCACCTGAGTAGCTACCTGGCCCATCCATTGATGCTTATTTTGCTGCTGTGCTCTTTACCCCTTTTTCTCAGCCCGCGCGACGCTCACCTACCGATGGCAATGGCCTACTTGGGATTCTCAAGCCTGGGGCCGCCATTGGTCTACGCCGTGGCTCAACAAGCGCTGTATCCCGATTGGCGTCGTCGCTTGCTCTATTTTCCCATCCTGGTCCTATTGGGCACGGGCATTGCACTGAACAACACGCGCGCCGTGCTCGAAGCGCTACGTGGTCAAGGCGGGACTTTTGCTCGTACGCCAAAATTCCACCTGGAAGGCAACAGGGGGCGCTGGGCCGATAGCGCCTACCGCTTACCCCTCGGCTGGACCACTCTGGGCGAGGCGCTGCTGGCACTCTATGCTCTGGCGACAGTTGTGGCAGCCTGGCGCGCAGGCAATCTCTACGCCCTCCCTTTTATGCTGCTCTACCTGGGCGGGTTCGGCCTGACAGCACTGCTGGGAATTTGGCAGGCGCGAGGTTCCTGGCGACGACGACCACGCCGGCGGCAGACTCTGGGCAGGGTGCGTCCGGTGCAGGGCGGTGACAGGGTCATCAAGGCGGGTTAAAAGACCAGAGTCGACAATCCTTTAAACATAGTGTACAATCGAAGCGTGGTCGCCGTGCCCCGACGTTCTAGGAGTTGAGCCATGCGTTTATTCCTCGTTCCACGACGATGGTCTAACTGCCTCGCCCTCTGCTCTGCCCTGGCGCTGGCTGTTGGCTTGCTGCTCCTGTGGCTCTATCTGCCAACCCTTGCACCACTTGTCCTGGCCGAGGGCGCCAGGCAACCGGCCGAACCTGTAGACGATGAAGACCGGACCGTTTTCACCTACGACGATGGCCTGGCGGCCAACAGCGTGACGGCGCTACTGCGCGACGAGAGATCACTATGGGCGGGCACGACGGCCGGCCTGAGCCGCTACATCCTCCGCGGGCCCGACACCGGCCTGGTCTGGCAAACCTTTACCGCCGCCGACGGCATGGCCGCCGACGCCGTCAGCGACCTGTGGACCGACGACGACAGTGGACTGTGGGTCGCCCATCCCGAAGGACAAATCAGTTTCTTCGACGGCAGCGCCTGGACATCCTACGCCAATCTCACCCAAACACTCGAAACGGCCTATGATCAGATTGTCGCCTCTAATGCGTCCGGCCCTCTGTGGGCGGTTGAAGAAGGAGGGCGCGTGTGGACGCTGGCGGAAGGGACCATCGGTTACTATGTAGGGGCGGTCTGGCGCCCTTATGGCGCGGACGCCGGTATCCCGAGCGGGCGTCTGGTCGCTGTTTGGACCGGGGATGGGGCCTGGGTTGCCTCGGAAAATGGACAGATTGGCTACTTTGACGGGGCCGCCTGGACCACTTTTCGCAACGTATTTGACGCCGTACAACGCCAGTATGAGACCATCGTGGCCTCGGGTCCGACGGTTGGGCCACTGTGGCTGGTGGATCAGGAAGGAGCTGTCTGGGTGCGCAACGCCTTTAATCAGCGCAATCCGCGCCCCGACGTGCGCCACTTTGCCGAAGGGCGTTGGACCAATTTCAATAACGCCAACGGTATGGCCAGCGGGTTTGTGGCCGAGTTGCGCCTCGACGAGTACGGGCGCATCTGGGCGCGCCACGTCGCCGATGAGAACGGCCAGGGCGGTGGCCTGAGCCTCTACACGCCTCAGACAGGACAAGGGGCGGACGCCGCCGGGGTGACGGGCTGGCGGGCCATTGTGCCTGCCTTTACCGGCAACGTCACCGATTTTTGGCCCGAAGGGCCGGAGGGCGTGTGGGTCGCCAGCGCCAGTGACCCGTTGGGGGGAGACGGCGTTCCAGTTGGCGGACTCACTCACGTGGCCTTGAACACCTGGCAGCGATTCTCCCTGGCGACTTTGGAAGGGGGTGTGGTCAGCGCGACGTGGCTCGACGAGAACGAAGACCTCTGGTTAGGACTGACCGGTGAGGCGCGACGTGGCGCGCAAGGGGGGGTACTACGCTATCGCCGACCCCTGGGCATCCAGCCCAGCCAGTTGACGCGGATCGAGGGACTGCTGAATGACGACGTACGCGACCTGTGGGGCGACGGACAGGGCAGTT
>CBFDAD010000169.1:0-4718 GCA_965602705.1 uncultured bacterium | reverse complement strand
CGACGTTCAAGTCCCCGTGGACGCTGTGGACTTGCAGGCCGTCCGCCAGCAGGGCCGCCAGGTGTGCGCCGCGCGCGATAAAAGTCACGTCGTGTCCGGCGCGGGCCAACAGACCCCCGTAATAGCCGCCCACCCCCCCGCTGCCCATCACTGCGATTTTCATAAAGCTCTCTCTTTCTACTTGCCGATGATTTTGTTGGTGTGGCTTCTATTCCGCCGACGCCAGAGACGATTATAGCAACGGGGCGTGTTTTGCGCAAACAATGTGAATGGGAGGTGGCCGTAGCCCACGAAGGCTGGGCGGTTCAGCCGCTGCCAGGTTGAGCAGATGTTACCTCAAACCGACCTCAACCGCAACAGCGAAAGGACCGCCGGTACTACCCGCCCGAAGGGCGGTTGGGTGCAACCATTGGTTGTTAGCCGCGCCATTGCTTGCAAGATCATAGTTTATTCGTAAACTACTCTGGTGCACATTGTAACTTTTTGCCTCGCTATTCATATTATAGTCAGAGGAACTCTATGCTCAACTTCCAAGACTTGTACGAGTCCTATGCAACTGAAGTGTATCGCTTTGCCCTTTGGCTTGCAGGTGACAGTTCCGAGGCAGAGGATATCACTTCTGAGACGTTTATCCGCGCCTGGGTACACAACAGCACTATTCGCACCGAAACTCTCAAGGCATATCTCTTCACAATCGCCCGCAATGTTTATCTAGGACAGCGGAGAAAGAGGAAGCACCAGGTTACCCTCGACCATGTCTATCCTGACCCTGCCCCTGGACCGGACAAACTGGTTGAATCTCGACTCGAATTACTGAGAGTTCAGAGTGTCCTCCAGACTTTACCAGAGATCGACCGTGCGGCTTTTGTTTTGCGCGTCCAGCACGAACTACCCTACGCCGAAATTGCCCGCGTCCTGGAATTATCCGTGACAGCCAGCAAAGTAAAGGTACACCGCGTTCGCAAAAAGCTGCTCGCTACTCGTGTCGACAAGGAGATTTATTGATCATGGAAATCACACGGAATGTAATTCTCGATTTGTTGCCTCTATACTTAGCCGACGAAGTGAGTGCGGATACGCGCGCTCTTGTTGAGAAATATCTGGAAACTGACCCAGAACTTGCCAACATCGCGGAGCAATCAGCAACGATAGAGTTACCGGAAGATATTCCTATTCCACTTGCCAAGGACGACAAAATGGAAGCATACAGGGAAGCCAAGCGAATTATGTTTCTGCGCACCGTAATCTTGGCGATAACGATTTCCTTTACGTTCTTGTGCATATTGGGAATGGCTTTGCTAGCGGCCGCTTTCTTCTTAACTAGTTAATCATCCGATAGGGCATCGCGCTCTGTGCCAAAGAACTTTGCGCGGTTAACCGGAGGATGAGGGACACGTGTAGCGCCTCAGGAGGATATCGTGGAAAGCAAACCTGTGATAAAAGTGGACGCTCTGGTCAAAAAATTCGAACTTGGCGGAGAAACCGTTGCCGCCGTCAATGGCGTTAGTTTTGCCATACAGAGCGGTGAAATCGTCAGTATTATCGGTCCTTCGGGCAGCGGCAAGAGCACCCTGCTCGGCATCATCGGCGGGTTGGACTCACCCACTTCCGGCAGTGTCGCCATCGACGGTGTCGAAATCAGCGGCATGAATGAGCGGGACCTGACCAACATCCGTAACGAAAAGCTGGGCTTTGTCTTTCAGTTCTTCAACCTGATTCCCACCCTGAGCGCCGTGGAGAACGTGGCGTTACCGCTCCAGTTCGCCCGCAAGCGCAAATTTAAACCGCAAGAGCGCGCTAGAGAGTTGCTCACGCACCTTGGCCTGGGCGATCGTCTCAAGCACCGTCCGCAGCAGCTTTCCGGCGGCGAACAACAACGGGTCGCCATTGCCCGGGCGCTGGCGAACACCCCCCCCATCCTGCTGACCGACGAGCCAACCGGCAACCTTAACACTGAGGCCGGCGAGCTCGTCCTGGAAACCATCAAGCAGGTGCACCGGGATTTCGGCACCACCGTGATCATTGTCACGCACAACCAGGACCTGGCAGGGCAAGCGGACCGCATCCTGACGCTGGTTGACGGGCAGCTTCAGTAGATGGATTTTTGCTCGGCCCGGACTCCCTTTGGTCGCAAATCCGGGCCAGAACCGGGGATTTGGCAATCCCCTTGGAGCATTCTCCCATCTACTGAGCTTGTGTAAGGAGCTCAAATCATGAACAACATCCCTTTCTTCATTCGTCACGGCTTGTCCAACCTTAACCACAGCCGGCGGCGTACACTCTTTGTGCTCTTTAGCATCGCCGTGGGTGTGGCCGCCGTCGTCTCGCTGCGCACACTGGGGCTCATGATTGGCGACGGCCTGACCCAAAACCTGCAAGCCGAAAACCGGAGCGATATCCTCGTGACGGTTCCATATTCTACCATCGCTCGAGGCGGTGAATACGACGAGACCCTGGTTGACCTGGGCGAAGACATGTTCTCACCTGACACCTTTAGCACGGGGGGCATCGAGCGCATGCGCGCCTGGGCTGAAGGGAATGGCTACGAAGCTACCGTGGCCTCGCATGATACAAGAAACCCCCGCGGCGTTCGACCTGAGGGGCGGGTTGAAGGAGCTGAAGTCACACTCACTTATTTCATCGAGCCAGAACGCTATCCCTTGTACGGCGCGACAAAGATCGTCGAGCCAGCGGACATCACCCTGGCCCAGGCGCTCGCCGAGCCGAACTACATCGTCATCGCCGCACGATTGGCCGAAGCGATTGACGTCGGCGTCGGTGACGAGCTGCGTCTGGGCAGCCCTGACACTTTTCTGATCACGGCTATCGCGGACGATGGCGCTGAAGCCAGCCTGAGTGATCTCAACACCATCTTGTTAGCTTTTGTTTATTTGCGCTACGACGTTGGCGTGGAAAAATTCAGCGCCAAAGCAGACACCGTCTACATTAAACTGCCACCCGGCAGCGAGGTAAAGGCCATCAGTGAGGATTTTCTACAAGCCTTTCCAGGAATGGACGTCTTTACCGTCGAGGACCTGCGAGAACAACACAACGAACTGAGCGAAACCCTGACCAAACTCATCACCACTATGGGACTTGTCTCCCTGCTCATCGGCGGCATTGGCATCATCAACACCATGCTCGTCGTCGTGGGTCACCGCACGCTGGAAATCGGCGTGCTCAAGACCGTTGGCCTACAAGGCCGTCAGATCACACTGATGTTCCTCATCGAGGCTTGCTTGCTCGGCTTGTTGGGCAGCATTCCGGGCGTCCTCCTGGGGCTGGGACTCGTAACCTTTCTCCAGGGCGTAGCCGAGCGCGTCTTTGTGCAATCCCTACAATTCGCCGTCTATCCGCAGGCCGTCGTGATGGGGCTGGTCACGGGTATGTTGGTGACGCTCGTGTTCGGTTTCCTGCCCACACTGTCGGCCGGGCGCGTGCGCCCCAACGTGGTCCTCTTTCCCACCAGCACGGTAATGCCCAGAGCAGGTCGGCGCCTTTCCTCGTTGGTCGTCATCATCCTGACCGCGATAATGGGCTTGCTCGTGGGTCAAATTCTGGAGAACCTCCCGCTCGGAATTAACATTGCCTATGGGACGATGGTGATCCTGGGCATCGCTATCCTGATCCTGAGGGTACTGGTCTGGATCCTCAGCCGCTTGCCTGCGTTTGGCAGCACCTACGTCAAGCTCTCACAGCGGGCCATTGGCGGCCAGACCGGACGCACGGCGAGCACCTTGCTGGCGCTGGTGGTCGGCATGTTCGCGCTCAGCCTGGTCTTGCTCTTGACCGGCAGCGTCATTAACGTGATCAACGACCTGGTGACGAACCAACTGGGTGGGAACGTCATCGTGGGTCCCGCGACGCGCGAGGCCGACGAGCGAGTTGCAGCGCTGATCGGGGAACTCGACGGGGTCAAGGATGTGACGCACGAGATCATCTATCAAGCCGAAATCGTGGCCATCAACGGCGACCGCGACGTGGAGACCATCCTGGAGAACGCAGTCCTGACCGCCGGGGAAACGAACCTGGATTCGCCCGACCGGAACCGCCGCCGTTTGGGGCGCTTTGTTGATTCCTTTGAGTTTCGGCTGACCAGCGAGTCAGAGGAGGAATATGAGGTAGCTCAAGGCAGCGACGTCACACCGACCAGCGACAGAAGCATTGTCCTGCAAGCGAGCGATGAAACAGAGTGGCTGGGTCTGAAGGTGGGTGACACGCTCACGCTCCTATTCGAAGGGGGAGACGAACGCACGATCACGGTTGCCGGTCTGATCGCCGAGCGGTCGGAGGAGTTTATCACGGTGAGCCTGGGTTATGGTCAGTTAGCCGTCGGTTCAGACGACGTGATTCCCGCAGAACTCGAGCCTATCCCATCAGCTTCTGTGATAGACGTTGAGAAGGATAGGGTCAACGCAACACTTGCAACCCTAGCGGACATCCCCGACGTCCTGGCTCTGGAGGTGACCCAGTTGAACGAGATGATGGAGAAATTGATCAAACAGTTCACCGCATTACCCATGGTCGTGGCAGTGCTGGCCTTGTTTACCAGTGGCGTCATCATCGCCAACACGGTCTCGCTGGCAACGTTGGAGCGCCGCCGCCAGATCGGCATTATGAAGGCCATCGGTTTACAATCGCGGGATGTCCTGCGCCTGCTTTTGCTGGAAAACGGGCTCATTGGCCTGGTGGGCGGCGTGATTGGCGCCGGTATTGGC
>CBFDAD010000168.1:0-4738 GCA_965602705.1 uncultured bacterium | reverse complement strand
GAGTCGAGGAATCTCCAGAGCCGAGGCCCTCTGACATTGAAAGCAGAGATTCCTCGACTCCATTCGACTGCGCTCAGGGCAGGCAGCTACGCTCGCTCGGAATGACGCATCACGGGTAGCCTGAGTAGTAACGTTGGATTCTGACACAAGGGATGGGATATGCCCAAGTATATCTTTTGCACCGGTGGTGTGGTTAGCAGCGTGGGTAAGGGCGTGACGGCGGCTGCGCTGGGACGGGTTTTAAAGTCTTGCGGCGTGCGCGTCGCCGTTCAAAAGCTGGACCCTTATATCAACGTGGACCCTGGCACGATGTCGCCTTATCAGCACGGTGAGGTCTATGTCACCGACGATGGCGCCGAGACCGACCTGGACCTGGGGCATTACGAACGGTTTATTGATGAGAGTCTGAATCGGGTGTGTAACGTGACCACGGGCCAGGTTTACGCTGAGGTGATCGGCAAGGAGCGGCGCGGTGATTATTTGGGAGGCACGATCCAGGTGATTCCCCACATCACCAACGAGATCAAGCGTCGCATTGCGCTGGTGGCGCGGCAGATGGGCGCCGAGGTGGTCATTGTGGAGGTGGGGGGGACAGTGGGCGACATCGAGGGATTGCCCTTTCTGGAGGCGTTGCGGCAAATGCGCAAGGACGTGGGGCGTGAGAATGCGCTTTACATGCACGTGACCTGGCTGCCCCACATTGGCGCGACGGGTGAGCTAAAGACCAAGCCCACCCAGCACAGCGTGCGTGAATTGCGCGGCATCGGCATCCAACCCGACGTCATCATCGCCCGCTCCGATTACCCGGTGGACGACTCGCTGCGGGATAAAATCGCGCTCTTTTGTGACGTAGAGCCCCGGGCGGTGATTCCCATGGTGACGGCGCCACTGCTGTACGAGCTACCCTTGCTGATTGAAAAGGCGGGTCTGGGCGAGTTTGTCGTAGAGCGGCTAGAGCTGGACATCGGTGCGCCGGATTTGAGCGATTGGCGGGCGATGGTGGATGAGATCAAGCGCCCCAAACCGATTTTGCCCGTCGCCCTCGTGGGTAAATACGTCCAACTGCAAGATGCTTATATCAGTGTGCGCGAGGCATTGTGTCACGCCGGCGTTGCCTGCGGGCGGGATGTGGAAATCGTGTGGATCGATTCTGAAGAGCTGCAACGGGGGCGGGGCTGGGAGCAGTTGCAAGAGGTGGGTGGCGTGGTGGTGCCGGGAGGATTTGGCTACCGCGGTATCGAGGGCAAGGTAGCCGCGGCGCGCTGGGCGCGGCAGAACCGGGTGCCCTATCTGGGCTTGTGTCTGGGTATGCAGGTGATGACCATTGAGCTTGCCCGGCACGTGCTGGGCAGCGATGAACCCAACAGCACCGAGTTCGACCTTAGCACGAAACACCCGGTGATCGACTTGATGCCCGATCAGCACGCTATCACGGATATGGGCGGGACGATGCGGTTGGGATTGTACCCTTGCAACTTGAGGCCGGGCACCCGGGCGGCGACGGCATACGGCGTGGCGCAGGTAGAGGAGCGGCATCGCCACCGCTTCGAGTTCAACAATGCTTACCGGGGGTTGTTGGAAAAGGCTGGGTTGGTCTTTAGCGGTTTGTCGCCCGACGGTCGCCTGGTAGAGATTGCCGAGTTGGCTGACCACCCGTTCATGATGGGTAGCCAATTTCATCCCGAGTTTCGCTCCCGTCCCAATCGCCCCCATCCGCTCTTTCGAGCTTTTATCGAGGCGGCGATAGCGCACGCGAGGGGTGGCGATGCCGGGGATTGAGGTGTGGGGGGAACCTTGTCAAAGGCAGGCAAGCCTGGTATAATGTCGGCGCAGAGCCACCCTAGCTCAATCGGCAGAGCAGGCGCTTCGTAAGCGTCAGGTTATCGGTTCAAGTCCGATGGGTGGCTCCAGGTCATGATTGTGATATTCAGCGGCCGATCAAGATAGTGGGAGGAGCGCCAGCGATTCGTCTGGCGCTGTTTTTTTGACATGATGGACCAGCTTTTCGATTTGTTGCGCGTTTACCGTGGCCCTGGCGTCTTTAACCAATACCGCGACCGCGACCCGGCCCTTGGCCGTCCCGACGCCCCAGCCATACGCCGGTCCAATTTGCGCCGCTATCTGGAGACTTTTGCCGGTGCGGCCTATGTGCTGGTGGGCGAGGCGGCGGGTTACGCCGGCTGTCGTTTCTCGGGCATACCCTTTACCGGTGAAGTGCAGCTAGTGGGTGCGGAACCGCTGCCCTGGGCTGCCAGCGGCGGGTGGGAGCAGAGTAGTGTGGGTGAGCCCTGGCGGGAGCGGTCGGCGCAGATCGTGTGGTCGGCCCTGGACGGTCGTCGCGATTGTGTGTTGTGGAACGCCTTCCCCTGGCATCCGTTCAAGGAAGGACCACTGTCAAACCGGCGTCCGCGCAGCGGGGAGTTGTATCAGGCAGCCGAGGTGTTGCGTTGTCTGCTCCTCTTGTTTCCCCAGGCAGAGGTCTATGCTATCGGCAGGGTGAGCCAGCGCGCGTTGGAGGCTCTGGGCGTTGAGGCGGTCTACATTCGCCATCCGTCCCACGGCGGCAAGCGCGCCTTTACTGCGGGCGTTGCTGCGCTGCCCAGGCGCGCTTAGGTTTTGGATTTCCAAGGGATTGACGAGGAACTATGATAGCTTGGCAGGGTAATTCAAACTTGCATACCCGCTTCGCTGTGGTAAAATGTCGCTGATTGTACAGCGGTGTTTCCGTGAGACGTGATGATGCCTCGTTTTGGCTCCAATGATCCCTGGCGGGCGTTGTGGCAAATAGTGGTCGGTGATTACACACTGGGGTTGTTGCTGTTAGCCCTGGCACTGGCCTTATTACTGGCTGCCTGGTTGCCACAGACGTCGGCGGGCGAGGCGGCTGTGGACGTCGATTGGCAGGCTGAGGTTGAACGTCGCTGGGGCGGAGAGGCATGGTTTGACGCCGTTCGTTCTCCGTTGCAAGCGTTGGGCGCCTTTTTCGTGGCCGACGCTGCCTGGTTTCGCCTGTTGCTCGCGTTCCTTGCGCTTGCTCTCTTTGCACGTCTCATAGATCGCGCCGAGGCATTGTGGGTAGGCAGGCGGATGGATGCGCCACCGGAGGAGACGGCGTGGAAAGGGGTAGAGGGGACGTTTGAGGCTTTGGTGACAAGGCTGCGACGGTGGCGCTTTCGCATAGCGACCGTGAACCAGGAAGGGGAGGCGGAGCAAGCGAGGGAAACTCCCTCCAATGAACGGTCACGGCTGGTACGCGCTGACCGTTGGCCCTGGGGGGAACTGGGGCCCATGTTGGTTTACCTGGGTGGGCTGGTGGTGTTGTTAGGCGCGGCTATCACGGCGCGATGGGGCTGGCAGATGGGGCCGTTGCCCCTGACCGCCGGTGAGAGCATAGCCTTGGGTCACGGGAGCAATCTGACGTTGCAACTGGAGGAGCTTGCCCAAGATGGACAGCGCGGCGTTGGGAAAATCTGGCGTGACGGGGATACGTTGGTAGGCACGGGCGACCTGGCCCAAGGGCGACCGTTGGCGGGTGGGGGTGTCGGTGCGTACCTGGTGGGCAGCGGCCCAGGACTGCGCGTCCGAGCGACGTCGAGCGACGCACAGGTGTTGGGATTGGCCCTGGGCCCTGACACAGAGACGCGAGAGGAGTTGGTGCTCGCTTTTACTGAAGACGAGCCGCTCTATCAGTTGGGCGTACCTGACGCCAAACTGGTTTTGCTGTTGACGATCCGCGGGCTCGTTGGGGTTGACGCGCTGCCACAGGTACAGGTTTTTGAGTCTGGTTCCGGTGAACTCATTGTAGATCAGGATGCGTCTGTCGATACTATGCTTAAGGTGGATGGTGTCTCTATTAACTTGACGTCAATCCCCTACGCCCAAATCCGGGTGGTAAACGATCCAGGGGCCTTTGGGAGCCAATTGGGCGTGATCCTGCTGATGGCTGGAGCGGTCTTGTGGGCGCTGTGGCCTCCCCGGCGCTTGTGGCTGCGCCACCGGGCGGACGCTTGCGGGCCGTCGGGAGCGGTGGAAGTGGCAGGTGACGTAGGCTGGTTGCCACCTCTTGGGGAGCTGGCTTCAAGACCAGCTCAGCCAAACGGTAGCGAGGTGTAGCGCCTTGGGCCAGGTCTGTTGGGGGGTAGCGACGGCTGCTTTTTTGGTCGGAAGCGGGGCCGGATTCGCACTTGGACGTGGGGGTGGAGAGCAGGCGCACAGTCGTCGGCCCCTACTGGTTTGGGTCTGGTACGGGGGTGCTGTGGTAGGCGTGGGTGCGTTGCTACTGGGCATCCTCGCGCGGGGCCTGGCGTCCGAGCCGGGTTCGGCGGCGGCGGGAGGGTGGCCGCTGGCGAGCGTGGTCGACCGGGCGGCGTTGGTGGCCCTGATGGCCGGCCTGCTGAGCCTTGGCCCCGTGTTGCGCGACCTCGCGCACCGGGAACAAGGGTCGCTGGGGTGGGCGGAGTGGATTCCGATAGCCAGCGTGTCCGGCGTGAGCGTTTTCGGTCGTTCGGCTGAGACTGTGAGGACGACAGCGCCGTTTTTGTTGATTTGCACCCTGGTCGCCGCCGGGCTTACCTTGTGGTCGGCTGGGCAGGGGCTGGGCGTCCTGACAGGTGCCAGGCGGATCCTGGTGGGTTCAATCATGCTCGGGAGATCCAGCGAAGAGTTGCCAGATCCGTCCTGCTGCAATCCGCCAAAAACAGTTCGGTGCGGCGTTTGATCGTCACGCTCGGGGACAGCA
>CBFDAD010000167.1:0-4753 GCA_965602705.1 uncultured bacterium | reverse complement strand
AGGCTTTCAACGCTGCATCGTGCCCAAGGTGATCGGGCGGCGATCAGACATATCGCCAGGGGGGCTAGAGGTGATTCAGGCGCGATCGCTGCACCAGGCGCTACAGATTGCGCTGACACCACCGAAATAGTTGGACCGCGGATCCCTCGTATGGGCGGATGGTGGCAACTTTCCGTTGATCGCGCCCTCAGCGCTCTGTCGTGAGTGCGCGTCCATGCTGTGGCGAGACGTGGTAGATGGCCCAACTGCTCAAAAGAAACAACAGGCCAACCAGGGCGTAGACACCGACGTAGCCCAAGGTCTTTGAATCGAAAAAGTGGTTGACCCCGTCAATGAGCGGACCTGTCAACCTTGCGGCGGCACTGCCGCCTGCCGTCGCCAGATTCGTGATTCCCAAATAGCGAGCGGCCTCCGCCTTGGGCACTAACTCGGTGGCTAAGGCCCAACTTGAGGTGATGAAAAGCCCCCCCCCTAGACCGATAAACAGTCCCGCACCAAACATCACGGGCAAGGAACGCGCCGACAACAGAATGAAAGCGCCCAGAGCCGCCGCGACACCCGAGACGATCAATAACGGTCGACGCCCCACCCGATCAGCAATGAAACCGGAGGGCAGCACGATCAGGAAGGTCAAAACACCCAAAATTGACGCCAGCAGACCGGTGACCCGTTGCGCCTCCTCCGCCGACAGACCCATAACCTGCTCCACATAGTTGATGAGAAAGCTGCGCAGGGTCAGCAAAGCAAACCAGAACAACGCACGGTTCGCCAACCACCACAGCAGGTCACGGTTGGCACGCCAGTCTATACGAAAGGTGTCGCGGACGGTTTGACGGATGGTGGGTTGGGAGGCTGATAGGTTCGTAGGTTGGTAAACTGGTGAATTGGTAGGTTCGTGGTTGGTTTCGTTTCGTGTACGATAGAGGGTGACAAGGGTCACGATGACGTAGAGAACTTGCAAGAAGCTCACGACCGCCAACACCCGCACAGTCACCGACCAGTTGCCGATGCCCAGTAGCAATCCGGCGACCAACGGCCCCAGGATCACCGCGGGCAACTCGGCCAAGCTCTTGACCCCGGCTGCGACGCCATGTTGTGACGGAGGCACCTGATCTGGGATCAGGCCTTGATACGCGCCCTGGACTGCGTTGGACGCGAGCTGAATGAGCAAGATAATAAAGCCCAGCAACCAAAGATCGCCGGCGAACGCTACCAGGGCAAATAAGATCAAGTTAGCGAGCGACCCACCGACCAAAAAGGGGATACGGCGTCCCCAGCGCGTCGTGGCGTGGTCGCTGAGCGCACCCCATACCGGCTGCGATAGCGCCGCGACGACCAACCCCACAAAGGTAAGTAGACCCAGCGCCGTGTTACGCCAGCCTTCATCGGCTACAAGCTGATTGACTTTGGCCGTAAAGACCGGCGGATCAAGGGTGCTGGATGCCATGGATAGGGCCAGGCCGTAGAGACTGAGGAAAACCAGGTCGCGCGTACGGACTCGGGACAATTCTTTTGCTCCTCATACCCAACGCGCCGGTGTCAATTGATTCTACCGGTGTCCACGCTATCGAAGGTCAACGCACAGGTCACAAGATTCTCTCGGATCGCAGTTGTCACCTTGGTAACAAATGGTATCACAAGGGTCAATATCCAGCAACCTGGAGCAGAAACAGCCACCACACGGATCGAGCCTAATGGTGGCTGTTAGACACGCTGACAATGCGCTCGTGGATTTAGGATAAAGCTCCGCTTCTCAAAACAGTCCTAAGGTCGCTCCAGGACCCGTGTTCCCTCAGGAGCGGCCACGATGACCACGCTGGCCATGTCGAGGAATAATCCGTGCTCAACAATGCCGGGCCGGTCGGCCAGAACGCGCGCCAAGGCATAGGGTTCGGCAATACCGTCTGTAAACCAGCAGCGAGCCAGGAAATTCCCGTTGTATGTCACAACAGGAGAACTATCCTGCTCTCGCCACAATTCAGCGCGGCAACCCAATGTGTTGAGCCAGCGTATGTGGACATCAGCTTCAAAAGGCACAATCTCCACTGGTAGGGGGCCGCGAGTGCCGAGGCGAGGCACGAGCTTTGACTCATCCACTATCACCAGGAACCGTTCCGTATGGATCTCGATAATCTTTTCGCGCAACAAGGCACGCCCCAGGCCCTTGATGAGATTGAGGTTTGGATCCACTTCGTCAGCACCATCCACCGCCAGATCCAGGCGGGGATGCTCAGTCAGAGTGGTGAGCGGAACGCCCGCGGCACGAGCCCGTGCGGCCGTCTCCTGCGAGGTGGGCACGCCCACAATGTCCCGCAGTGTGCCGGCTTTGAGCCGTTCACCTAGCATGTCGATAAAGTAAGCCGTAGTGGAACCAGTGCCCAGTCCCAGCAGCATCCCGTTGCGGATATGGGTCAGCGCCTGGCTAGCGGCCTGCTGTTTGAGATGCATGATCTTACTCCAAAGCTTCAGAGGTGAGGCGTTGCCCCCCATCCAGATAACAAAGCTCAGATGCCAGGCTCGCCCTGTTGAAACACGGTGCGGCGGGGGTATGTTGCCCGCTCCTGCTACTTGCCCAGCCGCTCCTTAAACGCCTCCGTCAACACGGGCACGATGTCGAACAGGTCGCCCACGACTCCATAGTGGGCCAGGTTAAAGATCGGAGCTTCGGGGTCCTTGTTGATTGCCACGATCACTTTGGCCGTGCGCATACCAGCCTGGTGCTGGATCGCGCCGGAAATGCCGGCCGCAATGTACAGATCGGGAGAGACGACTTTGCCCGTCTGCCCAACCTGATGGGCATACGGAATCCATCCGGCGTCGACGGCAGCCCGGCTCGCGCCGAGCGCGCCCCCAAGCACTTTTGCCAACTGCCGGACTGGCTCAAAGCCTTCCGGTCCATTGACACCGCGACCACCAGAGACGATGATCCCAGCGCCATCGAGACTCACCTGCCCCTCTTCCACGACATAGTCCACCACCTTGGTGTTGATGTCGTCTTCAGCCATAACCGGCTCAACTTTGGTGATCTCTCCATCCCGTCCAATTCGCGGTTCGGGGACCGGAAAAGCGCGGGGACGCAGCGTAATAAACTGTGGTCGATGCTCCTTGCAGACCACGGTGCTCAGCAGCTTGCCAGCGTACACGGGACGCGTCACGTGCACAACGCCATCCTGCAACGCCACCGCCGTCGCATCCACGATGGCGCCCGTTTCCATATCGACGGACGCCATCGCAAACAGGTCCCGCCCACGCGAGTTGGTCGGTCCGAGGACTATATCCGGCTTTTCATCAGCGACAAGCTTTGAGAAGAGCGCGGCATAGGGTTCAATGCGAAAGTCAGCCAGCGTCGCATCATCGCACAGCTTGACAGTATCCGCGCCGTAGGTCAAGGACTCCTGGGCCAAATTCTCAACGCCCTGCCCAAAGACCAGCGCGGTCACGCCAGTGCCCATTTGGTCAGCCAGTGTCCTGGCAACGCCCACCGACTCCCACGACGCCGGCGTAACCGTACCCCTGAACTGATCAATGTAGACCAAAACTTTATTTGCCATGTTTCCATTCCTTGCTCGTGAGACCGAGTATGTCGACTGGTCACTTGCACCTATAGGGCCGTCCTGCTCCGAGTTTGCTGAACGGTTGTGCAAATGACTCACTGGGTTAGATCACTTTCTCCGCCATCAGCTTTTCGACCAGCGTGGCTGCGATTTCGACGGGAGACTCGCCTTCGATTATCTCGACCGCGGTGTCGCGATTCGGCAACGGATAAATCTCGGGCCAGGCCACGGCGGAGGCCTCCGCACCCACCTTTGAGGTATCCAGCTCAAGATCAGCCACAGACCATACCGGTATCGTCGCCTTGGCTGCCTTACGAATTCCTCTGAAAGAGGGATAGCGTGGCTCATTGATGCCCTTTACCACGCTGACGACGGCGGGGAGCCTGGCGGTGCAGACCTGGCGGCCTTCCTCGAGCAGGCGCTCGACCTTGATCGTCTTGGCCTCCGGGTCGAACTCGACGATCTTGATCACGTAGGTGAGAGACGTCCAGTCCAGGTACCGAGCCAACTGTGTAACGGTCAGACCGGTATCCCCATCGACGGCCTGCCGGCCGAGGAGCACCATACCCACACTGTCCAGCTTTCGGACGGCCTGGGAGAGGGCGTAGGCTGTGGCTGAAGCATCGGAACCCTTGAGTGCCGGGTCAGAAAGTAAGATGGCTTTGTCACAACCTATAGCCAGACAAGTCTTTAGTGCTTCTTTGGCCGTCTCTGGCCCCATTGAAATGACAGTAGCCTCACCTCCGTGCGCCTCCCTGAGAAGCAACGCCTCCTCAACGGCATACTCGTCCCACGGATTCACCACTAGCGGAGAATCCCCCCAGGTGACGTGCCCATCTACCACTTGAACCTTTGCAGCGGTATCAGGCGTTTGTTTGACACAAGCTACGATGTGCAAGATCTACCTCCTTACTCTGTCACTTGATGTTTGAAGCCTTGAGAGGCCCAGTCCAAAATCCGTCCCCGGGTTGGTCAATGGTATGCAAACACAGGCCGACCCGGCTTCCGCAATCACGCTCAACGTCAGATCGCGCTTGACGTGCCTGGTCAAAGATGAGTGAGAGGAGCAAAGGTCTCACCGCGGACTCACCGCGACGCAGCAAACGTTCACGCCTGGAGGGTCTTTGTCCCCTGAGGTCTTTGGTTTTCGGCGGTCAAGTACGCCTATGCATGAATAAAGCCTCGCCGGATCAGTTCAT
>CBFDAD010000166.1:0-4756 GCA_965602705.1 uncultured bacterium | reverse complement strand
CTGCTCCCACCCCCAGGGTCCGCGCTTCTGGCGCAAAATCCACCGGCGCGGGCGGCACCCGCGCTTCCTCTTTGACCACCGGTCGCTCCGGGGTGTAGGGCGTGTAGAGATCATAAACAAACGAAATGGGCATCCCAGCCATCAGCGACAGTGAAATACTATTCAAGTCCTCTTCCAACCGGTTGTCGAAAATACCCCAGCCCAACATCAGCGTACGCGGGCCTCCATCGGCCTGGGGATCGGTCACCAGGCGATAGCTGACGCGCCAGGTGGGCGCCGGTGCGATGTAGCTGACCGACAGATCGTGATCCCCCGCCGTCAGGCGAATCCTCACCTGACGGTAGTTCTCCTGGCTCAGGGCCGTCTGTAAAAAGAAGCGCAGGTCACTTATGCCGCGCTCGTCCAGGATTTCCACACCTTGCAGACGCTCCAGGCTCAGCGCCTGCACCTGGTCCGTTTCATCCAGCAACAACGAAACCAGCGACGTCGCCATCGGCTGCCGCTCGGCCACCTCATCCAGGCCCAGCAAGGTGCCGCTCGCCGTCTCCCCCTGGTCAAGCAACAACCGGACGCGGCGCCCGCGCAACCCCGTTAATAGATCGCGCAGACTGCGGTCGTCCTCCAGCCCGATGGAACAGCCCGCCAGCCGCTCCTCGCGACTTTGCGGTGTGGCATAATCCACCCCCAATACCTGGCCTTCACCCCAATCGATGACCGTCAGGCTCTTTAGAATGTCGTTCATCTCCTCCACGCGAAAGGCAAGTTCTACTTGCTCACCGCTCAGCGTCGCCCGTCGCTCGAAAAAGCCAACGCCGTGCTTGTAAAGGGTCATATGTTTGATCGGCAAGTTCGTCATGGCAACTCCTTTCTGCATGTCATGGTTTTTTACATCAAATCCCCACTGGCCGAGGGGCGCCGGGTCGAGGCCACTTCAATTTGACACCCCTTGCGGAGAGTGTAGAATAAACAACACAGTGCGAGATCAAGAATCGGACGGCGACAGCTCAATCAGCCACAGGTTGTGGTCGGCAGCGTCCACAAAGACGACGTAGCGACCATCAGGAGAGACGGACCAATCATTGTTAGCGATTTTGAACGAGGCCCACGCCGGGTCAGTCAGGCGGCGGCTCTCTGCGCCGGCCAGATCATATTCCCACAGCGTATGGCTCTCGACACCCGGTTCCAACGGCACGTAGAGTAAATGCGTGTCATCACGCCAGCGGTAACTGCCGAAAAAGTCCAGCTTGCGCGGCGGCTGGCTGGCGTCGGTCGGTACGATCCACAAACCATCATCATCAGCGTTGGGCTGAAAGGTGAGATAATAGACCAACCAGTTGCCCTCGGGAGACACAAGCGCCCCCCGAGGGCGGACGACTTGCGCCAACTCGACCCGTCGATCGTCGTTCTCCGCTGTGCCGAGTGTGAGAGCGGCAATGCTAACATAAGGCAGGTTTTCCAGCGGCCCGCCAACCAGCAGAATCCGCCCTTTATCAATCCATTGGCTCTGGCTAAGGCCTACCGTCTCGGTCAGGATCCGGGCCGCGGTGCCATCCACGTTGGCCACCCAGATTTGGCCTCGACGCCGGTCAAAGCCACCGCTCTGCTCCGTCACCTGCCACAACAATCGCTGCCCATCGGGCGACACGCTTACCGGTCGCCCTCCGTTGGCGATCACGTACTTTTCGCCATCGGTCACCCGTTGAACGACGGTTGTATCCTGGTCGGGGTAGACGTAAAAAGCGCCGTCCCCCGAGCGGCTGACGATCCATTCGGTCAAAAGTGTGGGCGGGCCGCCGCGTTCCACGTCCACGCCATAAATGCCGACGGGGCGACTGGCTGGTCGATCGATGAATTGCACGTAGCGGCTGTCGGCGGACCAGAAAGGACGCGTGCAACAACCTCCGCTGGTGAGTTGGCGCATTTCGGGTTGTGGGGTCGGGGTCGGGTCAGGGGACGACGTTACGACAGCGGTGGACGTCGCCGTGGGAGCCGGTCTAACGGTGGCAGTAGACTCAGGCGTCCCCTGTGCCTGGCTCATCCGGGGCAGCGACCCAACAGCGGGCGTCTCCACTGGGGACGCGGTGGGCACCGGCAACACCGGCGCACGAGTCGGGGCCGGCGTCGCGCTGCATGCAGCCAGGAGCAACCCTAGCATCGCCGCGACCAACTTCACGGGAACCCCCGCCAGGCAGGAGGCCACGGGCTGGCATAATCGTTGAGCAGCGGGCCGCCAAATTGTACGTCTGGCTGGTCGTCGCTGAACTGCCACTGGCGCGGGTTGCGCAGGTCGCGCTGGAAACCAGCGCCATACTGGCCCACCAGCGCCAGGCTTTCAAAATCGGCGTCAATCAGCGACACTGGATTGTAGGCGATGCTATAACTCAGGTTGCGCACTTCCAGGTGCAGATGCGGGCGCGAGGTGCAGGTCTCGTCGGGGTCGCCGGTGAGCCCAATCACCTCACCGCGCCGCACCTGCTGCCCTACGTTTAACCGGGGACGTTCCAGCAGGTGACCATACAGTGAAACGTAACCCTGCTCTTCGTGCCGGATAAGCAGGTTGTGCGGCCCAGCACCGTGCTCGCGCGCGTCTACCTTGGCCACTACGCCGTCGCCAATCGCCACAACCTCGGTGCCGCAGGGCGCGGAGAAGTCGAGGCCAAAGTGCAGCCCCTGACCTGCTGCGTACCACACGGTGCGGAAGAGGTAGGCGCTGGTGGTGTTGCCGTAATACTGGCCCAGCAGCCAGGTGGATGGCCCCGGTGGCGTGTTGAAGGGCAAGCCGAAAGGCGGCTCATCGTCTTGGGCCTGAGCGGGTGAGGGCGCTGCCCAGTGAGCGACCAATATCAGCCCGAGCAAGCAGAGGAGGATTTTATTTTTCATAAGCCTGGATTGTACACCAAATATCCGAGTTGCCAAGCAACCGGACCAGAAGACACAACTTAAAAGCGAATGCACAGGATTCTGATCAACCCTGTGCATTCAAAAACTTTGAGGCGGGGAGGCAGGGATTCGAACCCTGGAGGGAGCTATTAACCCCCTAACCGCTTAGCAGGCGGCCCCAATCGTCCACTCTGGCACCTCCCCTTATGCGTTTGGAAATTGGCGGAGGGAGAGGGATTCGAACCCCCGGTGACCTTTCAGCCACTACGGTTTTCAAGACCGTTGCCTTCGTCCACTCGGCCATCCCTCCGTGAAATCGTCGAGGGGGCAAACTGCCTCTCCCGTAGGCATGGGCAGTATACCACGGCGGTGAAAATGTGTCAAACAAAGAACCCGATTTGCATGTATCGCCTGACTTAAAAGTGTCAAGTTGCAGTAGTCTTTGGAAAAGGCTGGTGAGCTTTGGCTTTCGCCTGCTGTACCACGAGTTAGCCTGGAGCTACGACCTGGTCGCCTGGCTGGTTTCCTGTGGCCAATGGCAGAACTGGGGGCGGGCGGCACTACCCCATCTGGTGGGCGAGCGCGTCCTGGAACTGGGACACGGTCCCGGTCACTTGTTGGTCACCCTGGCACAAGAGGGTTTCCAACCTGTGGGACTCGACCCGTCACCACAGATGGGGCGGTTGGCATGGCGGCGCTTGCGTCAAGCCAGACAGACGTTGACGCTCGTCCGTGGACGTGCTCAGACGCTGCCCTTCCCGGCTTGCACCTTTGATAGCATAGTGGCAACCTTTCCGACCCCCTACATCGTGGAGCCGGCAGCGTTAGCCGAAGTGGTGCGGACCCTGCGGCCTCATGGACGGTTGGTCGTCGTCTCAAGTGCGCAACTGAAAGGCAGCCATCCCGTCGTTCGCTTTATCGAGTGGCTCTATTCTATCACGGGACAACGAGAGGCCCCGGACGGATGGGAAGCGGCGTTCACGGCAGCAGGGTTGGTGCTACGCCGGGTGTCGGCTGAGATAGGACGCAGCCAAGTGTGGCTATTGATTGCCGAGCCTGCTACTGCAGGTGATAGACATTGACGTAGAAACGGTTGACAATGAGCAAGTCAGCCTGCTCGGGGAAAGGTGCTGGCAAATCGGTCAAGGGGAAAACGCTCACGTCGGTCATCGCCAAAAAGTGGCCCTGCACCAAATCGAACAAGTCCACCAGCCGCGTTTCTGCCCCCCGATGAAAGTTCCCCCGCAACACAACGTGAGGCGTATAAGCGATAACCCGGTCAAAGTTTTTCAACATGGCCACACTCTGACGATAATCCGGGTCCAGAAAGTACACTAGACCTAATTCGTTGTCGCCGACGACGATATCAGGTCGGCTTATCCTCTTCAGAGGGCTACCTGGGGCGAGAGGCGAGATCCCGACATCGTACAGAGGAAAAGTGGAACGGTTCCCGTCATTGAAATAGTCCATGGCCTGGCCGACGGGCTCCATCTGACCCGCGAACTGGAACATACGGCCCAAAACCTGCACGTCATAGCGTTGAAGCGTGACTTGTATACTCACTCTAGGCCCTCCCTTCCGTTCCCACCCCCCGCAATATCAAGTCTCCGGTCTTGTTCCTCTCCCCAATCTAATACTGAAATCGGCGCCATTAGTTCTTGCCACTAAATCACTTCTATGGTAGAATGATGTCAAGCACGGTGGGTGTAGCCTAGTGGTTAAGGCACCTGGTTGTGGCCCAGGAGACCGTGGGTTCAAATCCCACCACTCACCCTTTTTGGCCCGTCGCCGGTGGCGATGGGCATATTCTTCTAAAGCCCTCGTAGCTCAATGGATAGAGCGCCGGACTTCGAATCCGTAGGTTGCGCGTTCGAGT
>CBFDAD010000165.1:0-4758 GCA_965602705.1 uncultured bacterium | reverse complement strand
GTTGTTGGCCTGTGGGGGGGGAGAGAGATTAGGAGAAGACCGCTATGCCCATCCCGCGAGACAGGCTGGATCCCGTCCTCGTCGTAGACGAGACGGCAACCGTGCGGCAGGTGGTCGGCACGCTGCTGAGCGGCGAACCGTACAGCCAGTGGTACACCGTCGTCGTGCGACGAGGGGCGGAGGAGTTTAATGCTCTTACGCTCGTTGAGTTGAATGATAGCGCCGAGCGCCTGGGTGCCGCCGTGCTCGACGCCGCCTTAGAGCAAGTGTTGGCGGACGCGATCCCAGTTCAAACGGTCGAACGCATCAAGACCAATCCGAACAAGGCCGAGCGAGACGCAAGGCGCGCGCCCGGTAAGCGATTGCTGGTGCTGGAAGCGGGCGAGCCGGTGGGGGTGGTGGCAGTCAGGAGCCGTGGTGGCGTGCGCAAGGCGGCCGTGGTCGATCTTTATCAGGCCGAGGCCGGGCCAGACCAAGAAGAGCTGGCGGAGCTTTTAGAGTTCTTGAATCGCGGGTTTCTGTTGCTGCGTCCCCAGGTCACGCTGGCTGAAGCGAAGCGCGCGCTAGAGTGCGCTGACGTCGAGGATGCCATTGTGCCGCTGGGCGAAAATCAATACGCTCTGCTAGAGCAGTACGATTTGGAGTATTATGTAGATTCGCTGGGTCACTATACACTGGGGCAGATTTATACCTTCCGTGAGCGGACCGGTGAGCGCATCCTGAGCAAACCACTGAGCGGTGTGGACATAAGCCAAGTTCGTGCCACACAGATCCAGGACGTCATCGTATTGCAGGATGGTAAACCGTTTGGATTTTTCCCCAGGGCGCAGCGAGGCGCCAAAGCGGCCGAGTATGCACCGGGTGAAGGTGGCGAGCGGTATATCAATGCCTGGTTTAAGGGCCACGCGCCCAGCCAACCACTGGTGCGAGGGGGCGCGTACGACCTGGGCATCAACGTCGGCGCACAGCGCGCAGACAGTTACGTCGTGGACGAAGCTTACCAGGGACCCGTGGATCAGGACGTATACGTTGGTCTGGTGGGCGACCCCGATGTCTGGCAAATCAATGGCCCAGCGGTGCAAAAGCTATACATCCCGGCCGAGGGAGACACAGAACCGGTCTTTTTCAAGGTGACCCCCCTAAAGCAGGGGCAACAGCAGTTGGTCGCCCATTTTTACCATCGCAATCACCTTATCCAGACGGTCGAAATCACTGGTATCCAGGTTGCCATACCCGATGATGGGGTGGTCACGGGTGGCGGACAGACGCCGGCGGTCGTCACGTTGACGCGGGCGGCGGTTGGTGCGGTAGCGTCGGACCGTGACGCCAACCTCTATATCGAGTGGCTGGCCGACCAGGACCGTTTTCGCTTTACTTTCTTTAGCGCCTCATCCGAAGCAGGCGATGGGGGCGAGCCAATTCTGCGTAACGCCCGCATTCCGCTGACGGCCGACGAGATGAGCGTGATGGCTGACGCCGCCCGCGACACAATTGAGACCCACCTGATCCAGGTTAAGGAGGGCGGCACTTTGCCTTTTTGTTTTCTGTCCAAGGACAAGAAAAAACAGCCGTCGGACGCAGCCTACCACAAAACGATCATGGAGCTGGCCCAACTTGGCTATCGCTGGTTCATCCGACTTTTTTACAGCAAAAAAGAGCCCGACTTGGTGGCAGAAGCCGAAATTATGGGGGATCTGCTACTACAAGCCTCGGCCAGCAGTCAGCTCCGTTTGCAGGTCGTCAGTAGCGACTTTTATCTGCCCTGGAATCTGTTCTATACGCCGCCTTCGGGCGTGCGGGAGCCGTTGACTGACGCTACCGTGACCGTCGAGGGTATTTGGGGTTTTCGCCACATCATCGAACAGGTGCCAGCCCGTGACTTGTCGCACGTGCAGGGCGGCCCGATAGTCGAGGCTGCCGATGGCATGCAGATGAGCGCCAACATTAACCTGAACGTAGATGGCAGTAAGCTCAAACCTGCTTCCGACCAGGTCAAGTACTTTGAGGCCAAGGCGAAAAAGCCCGAGTCTAAATTGACCTTAACCACCCGCTTTACCGAGCAAGAGGTGCTCCAGGCCTTCCAGGACAAAACTAACGCCGAGGAAGTCATATACTTTTACTGCCACGCGGTGACCGAGGGTGACCCCAAGACTCGCTTTCAAGAGTCGCGCTTGATTCTGACCAAAGAGGCACGAGCGCTCAGGTTGGATGAACTGATCACCGCTACCTTTGGCATGCCGCCGCTCTCCAAAGCGCCCCTGATTTTTCTCAATGCCTGCGGATCGGCAAAGATGGACGCCCAATTCTATGACAGCTTTGTGCAGTTTATGCGCGACAGAGGGGCGCGTACCGTCATCGGTACGCTGAACAACACGCCGACGGTCGGTGGAGCTGTCTTTGCCATGTCGTTCTTTGGACATTTTTTTCAGGGCGGGCCTCAGCACTCGGCCGCTCAACTGCTATTCGACCTGCGCCGTCAGTTTCTCGACGCCTACCGCAACCCGGTGGGTTTGAGCTACGCCCTGTTCTACAATGGCGATACCTATGTGAAGCGCCAAGTGCGTCCCCTGCTATGAGCGTCGAGAAAAAGACCACGTTTTGTGCTGTGGAGTTCTGTCGCTGGCGTCGACTTTTATTTGACAAAGACCTTTCACAGGTGTACAATTACAAGGCGTTAATAAGGGAGATGCAGCGTTTCTGAGTAAACAGGCCCTAGAACTGTCGAGTGACGTTCGGCATCGTTCGGAGTGGTGTATTTTACGAATTGCTCTGGGTAACTCTGAAATAATCGTCTTTTTGAGAAAGGTCGAGCTCGGTGCGCCGGTGCTCTCTTATTGAGAACAACGCCACCGAGTTTTGTGTTGTCTGAAGCTGGTCGTGTTGGTGATTGAGGGGAGGTGAGAGGGGATGGCTCGAGTACAAGCGCGGCCTGATGAGTCTGCTGAGAGCCTGCTTAGACGATTCCGAAAAAAGGTCAGCGAAAGCGGTATTTTGAAGGATGTGCGGCGCAAGCGTTGGTATATGAGTCCCAGTGAGGTCCGCAGGCTGCAAAAGAAGAAGGCGATTCGGCGCGCTCGGCGTCGCCAAAGACAGCAGCAATCGCGTCGACGATTCTAGTCACTGGCTAGGGTCGAAGAGGTCTGCCGGTTTGTTGGGCGATGACGACCATGTTATAATGTGGAGGAAATGATGTATGCCGCCGGGAATAAGGTTATACACCCAGCTTACGGCGCTGGTACCATCGTTGACGTCACCGAAAAACACATTGGGGAACAGCAGTGCACTTACTATGTCATCGAATTGCTGACCCAGGATGGCACTTTAATGGTACCTGTCACTCGCGCCAGGGAGTTGGGGTTGCGTCCGCCGGTCGAACAACCAGAGTACGTATTAAAAGTGTTGACCTCGGAGCCGTCTTTATTATCGAACGACCATCGTAAGCGTCAAGAGTTGATCGGTGCAGACATCCGCAGCGGCAATGTACTAAAGATTAGCGAGGCTGTACGTGACCTGGCTTATCGCGACAAGACGGCCCGTCTGACCGAAGCGGATCACGAGTTGTATCGCCGGGCCCAGGACTTTTTGGCGGGTGAGCTTGCCCTAAGCCAGGACATTGATATGGCGGCAGCACAGAGTCAGGTGAGATCGGTGTTGGAAGCTATGAAAGTAGACGAAGAGCCGGTCTAAGCAGGTCGGCTGGAGCAGAAACGGAGCATAAATGCCAAAGAAGGAAGAAAAGATCGAGGTAGAAGGTACGGTTGTTGAGGCATTGCCTGGCACCCAGTTTCGGGTCGAGCTGGACAATGGGCATGAGGTATTGGCCTATTTGTCGGGCAAGATGCGCAAGTACTATATACGCATCCTGCTGGGCGATCGGGTGAGAGTAGAGATTTCCCCCTATGACCTGAAGCGTGGGCGGATCACTTATCGCTACAAGCGTCGCGTCGTGACCGGGTGAATCGGTGCCAACAACTAACGTTAGCTAAACCTTGTGTCCAATCAGGGTTACCCAATCGGCAATCTGTCGCTTTTCAGTTACCCGCAGGCCGGCGGCTTCCAGGATAGCCACGACTTCGGCTACCTGAGTTTCAATTATCCCCGCAGTCACCCATTGTCCCTCTGAGCGCACGCGTTCAGCTAACCCCTCGCGAGCTAAAGAGATAATTACTTTGGCTAGAATGTTAACGACGACCAGGTCGTAGACACCGGTTGCCCGGTCCAAAGACCCTTGGGCGACTGTCACGATCTGTGTGGCGTCGTTGCGCTGGATATTTTCTTGGGCCGCGGCAACGGCAACGGGATCAGTGTCGAGAGCCAGCACCTCATCAGCCCCCAGTTTGGCGGCGGCCAGCGCCAAAATGCCAGAGCCAGTGCCGAGGTCGAGCACTCGCATCCCCGGTCGCATTTTCTGTTCGATCGTGGTCAAACACATCTGCGTAGTAGGATGGAGCCCCGTGCCAAAGGCCATGCCAGGGTCCAGCTCTATGAGAATGTCGTCGGGAGCAGTCTCAAACTCGCGCCAGCTTGGCTTGATGACGATGCGCTGGCCGACGCGTAATGGGTGAAAGTGCTCCTTCCAAGCGTCGGCCCAATCGGCTTCGGCGATGGTGGCAAAGGTTGGCTCAGGTATGGGGTAGATTTGGCCCAGGTGCCACAGCGCCTCCGCTAACTGGTGTTGGACACTTTGAGTTTGCGGGCCGGCAGGCAGGTAGGCTTTCACGGTCACCGAAGCCTGGGTTGTGCTTTGCCCGTCCCCTT
>CBFDAD010000164.1:0-4760 GCA_965602705.1 uncultured bacterium | reverse complement strand
GTGAGTTTAGACTGAGATGATTGGCGTGAATCCAGCCGGAACCCGTCTTGGTATTGACGTGATACCATGTCTGGTCGCCGCGGTTCGTGTAATCCGTGACGGCCAACGGTTCACCGCGCTCCAGGACGGTGACGATGCGGGACGCCATGCTGGGTTCGGCGTACAAACTGATCACAATGTTTTTGTCGACCGTGTAAACCGTGACGGTCTGATTGGCCTGGCTCCTGGCTTTGACCCCCAACCCAATGGTGGCCACCATCAATACCAGGGCTCCAAGACCGGTCACCATCCACAAGCGGGAAAAGATTTTTTCCGACACCTTTTGCTTCCTTTATGGTTGCGCATCCCGGACGCACCGAAACCCAACGTCGGGGCCTGTGCTGTGGGGATAATACTTGGCGCGCTTGGCAGCGTGGACGTCATACTGGTGGGGGTGCCACGAGGCACCACGAATGACCCGCGACTCACCCGATTCCGGCCCCTGGGGATTGTGACGCGGTGAGTGGGCATAAAAATCAGGAGCGTACCAATCGGCTACCCATTCCCATACGTTCCCGGCCATGTCCAATACACCGTAGGGGCTCTTTCCAGTCGGGTACGATCCAACTTGCGTCGTGGTGCGCAGGAAGCACCTCCCGTCAAAGTTGGCCAGTTCGCAGGTGGGCGGCTCGTCGCCCCACGGGTATTTGCGCCCGTCGGTACCGCGCGCTGCCTTTTCCCACTCCGCCTCCGTGGGAAGACGCCGGCCGGCCCACTCACAATACGCCCGCGCGCTGTACCACGTCACTTCCACCACCGGGTGGTCCCGGTATCCGTTCACCGGCTGCCATCGCCCGGCCTGTTGCCTGATCAGCGCTCGCGGAGACCTGACATCCAGCCAGAGCACGCCACCCTCTTTTTGATTGCCCATCGCGTTGAGAAAAGCGGCAAACATCGCGTTTGTCACTTCCGTCTGGTCGATCCAAAAGGCCTCCACAGACACCGCGTGCTGCGGTTTTTCATCGTCTACGGCTTCCCAGAAGGCGTCCATGTACAGTTCCGAGGCCGTTTGCTCATCCTCCTGGTCTGGGCTGCCCATCATGAACTCGCCCGCTGGCACGTAGAGCATCACCATCCCGTCCTGCTCCGACGTCTGTGGCGGCACCGGGGAAGGGGAGGGCGTTGGGGTGGCAGTCGCACTGAGCGCGGGTTCCGCAGCCACCGGCCTGGGCGCGGCCGGCGTCGTGGTCGCCCCCCTGCCACAGGCGGTCATCAGTAAGGCAATGATCATCAACTTGTAGACCCCGGGCTTCATCTCTTCCTCCCTAGTATTCGGTCTCCCGGACGACCCTGGTCAAAGCCAGGGCGAATGCCTCTCCAAGCTGCTGAAAGTTTTCGGCCTGGATGCGTTCAAGGTGATCCTCGTTGGGTGGGACGCTCGAATCCGACCAGGCGAAGTAGATCCATTGAGGTACGTCGGTGATTAAAGCGTCGTAAGGTTGCGCCTCCCCTGCTTCGAACACGACGGGTATGCCGACCTCCGCAGCGGCCGTCTCCAACAAGCTGGACAAACGATGCGAAGAACGGGGGTTGATAAAGAGCGTGTCGCCCCCCGTCCCCACACAATCCGGCTGAAAGACGACCGGAGGATCAAAGCGAGCATACTGGCTTGATGGGAGCAAGAAGCGGAAATTGTTAGAATCAGCTATCAAGTCCTGTGCTCCCGAATCATCCAACTGGCCGCCGCCCCAGGCGACAAACAACACTGAACGGCGTACGTCTATGTCTTGCTCTTGCCAAACGCGGGCGATCTCCAGCAACATGCCCATCCCGGCAGCGTTGTGGTTGACAGCTGGAAAGAGCGTCCCGTCAGGGTCCACGCCGAGACCGTCGTAGGCAGCGAACAGGACAATCAATTGATTGGCCAGACTGAAATCGGAGCCGGGCTTGAAGGCCATCACGCAGGGGATCTCGACGGTCTGAGGCTCGCCCAGGGCCAAGGACATGCGCACGGTGGCGCTCAGGTCCTGCGTAAACCAGCCCGGCCCGGACTGGTCCGAATCCGAATTCCCGGTCGAAACGATGGATTGGCCGTCTGCGGTCAGCTCAAGCCCATCGGGTTCAAGCATGACGCGGGCGACCGAGGGGCGAACCTGGAAGATGGGGACGTGGGGATGGCGCAGGCTGCTCGCATCTTGCTCTCCGGGGTTGACGAGTTGAATCTGCGAACGCACGTCGTTGGGCCCATCGCCAGTGATCCACAGCACCCCGCGCGCTCCGCGGATCAGGGCTTCGGTCGCAAAGTCCGCCGGAGCGTTGCCCTGCAACAGGATGACAACCCGATCGCGCAGGTCCAGGTCTTTGAAGGATTCCCAGGTATACTTGTCTTTGGCCTGCCGGAACCCCACAAAGGTCAGCGGCGCTTCAACCTCCCCACTGCCGCCGTGCCCCCGGGTGACAAAGCCAAAGTCGAGCTGATGCCGAAACTCTTGAAGCGGCTGGCCATCGGCACCCACCAAAGCCAGATAGGGCTGCGCCACGGGCTGCACCAGCCGCGTCTCCAAAGGGTAGGTGTAACTAGAGTGTGTCCAGCCGGGCTGCAAGCCGTAAGCCTCGAATTGCTCGGCAATGTACGCCGCCGCCTCGGCGCCACCGGCCTGCCCAATGCCACGTCCCTGCATCTCGGCCAGGGCCTGGATGTGTTCGTAGGCGAAATTGGCGTTAAAGGACCCGGCTACCTTGGAGAACCAGGGTTCTGCGCCGGTGTTGTTGATGATAAAGACGGTGGCAAAGGTCAGGGCTGCCATCACCACCAGCATACGCTTTTTGAGCAAGAAAGCGGTGTTGATGCTGGATCGTTCAATCAAGCGCCGCAGCCCTTCGCCCAAAGTGTTAAAGCCCACCACGGCGACGAAGAAGGCCAGCGCCGGCGGAAAGACCACAAAGGGCTTGGCGCGCAACCACCGAAAGCCCTCGGCCAGCATGGCCCCCCACTCGGGCACTTCTACGATGGTAAAGATTTCAAAGGAAAACAGCTCTTCGATAATGAACTCGGTGCCGCCCCCGATATAGACGCCCACAAAGCCTAGCTCACCCAGGAGCATCAGCACAGCGCCCATCTCCAAGAACGAAAGCATCAGTAACTGGGGGATGATGTTGGGGAGCACGTGCCGCACGGCGATCTCCAGTTCGTTCAAGCCCACGGCCCGTGCGCCCTCGATGTAGGGCATTTTGCGGAGGATCAAGAATTCGCTTCTAATGTACTGGGCGATTTCGGTCCAGCCGATGACTGACAAGGCCGCGATGAAAACCGGCAGCCCTTGGCGGATGTCCAAAGCGTAGATCAGGATCATGCCGCTGATCAGCGTCGGCACTGAGTTGATCACCCCGATCAAGCCCATGATGAGCTGATCGGAGGTCTTGCCCTCGTTCCAGCCAGCGATGCCACCCAAAGCCAACCCCAGAATCAAGCGCACCATGGTCACGAAAGCGCAGGCCACCAGGGTGTTGCGAGCCCCGTGCATCAGCAAACTCAAAAGGTCGTTCCCCCAGCGATCGGTGCCAAGAGGAAACTCGGAGGAGGGGGATAGCGGTGGGCTGATGAACTCCTTGGCCTGAAAGTCATAGTGAGGGACGATGTGCTGCCCGGAGATGTAGGGGTTTTGGGGGCCCACACCGGACCAAACAGCACCAGAAGAAACAGGAGCAGTACGATGATTATCCCCAGCATCAAGGGCACGTTAAAGATTACGTCGCGCAAGCGCAGGCGGCCGCGCGCCCCCATTGGGACGCCGCCGCTTGAAACGTCCTGGGGGTCAGGGGGTGAGCGATCAAGCTTGGCCAGCCTGGATCTGGGGTTGAGGAGACTGTCGGCAATACTCTTGAGAAAATTCATCCGAGTTCTTTCATGCGCGGGTCTATGATGCGATAGGCGATGTCTAGCAGCAGGTTGACGATCAGGAAAGTCAACCCAAGCGCGGCGGCCAATGCCACCACCATTGCGGTCTGGCGGCCGTTGATCGCTTCGAGTAAACGCAGGCCCGTCCCGGGCCAGCCAAAAAAGTACTCTACCACCGGCAGCGTGCTCAAGGAGAAACGCAGGGAAACGCCCACGGCGGTCAGCATCGGGACGGCAACGTTGAGCAAGGCGTGCACGTTTACCGTGCGCCGAAAGGAGACCCCTTTGGAAAAGGCGGTGCGGATGTAATCCTCTTGCATAACACGGCTGAGTGAGTTAAAGGCCGCGCGCGTCAGATAAGCCAGTGGGCGAGCAGCCAGCACCAACACGGGCATTAGCATGTGTTTAAAGTCCCAGCCAAACCCGGCCATGCTCACCAACCGGAAGCCAAAGACATCGACGAAGCGTAGTTCCCCTTGCTGCAAGAGTAACCCGGCAAAGAAGGAGGGCGTCGAGATACCCAGGAGGGTCAGCGTCAGCAGCGGGAGTACCAGTTTTTTGTGCTTTGTCAGCGCCGCTACGCTGCCAATGTACAGGCCCACGACGGCAGCGCTGACCAGAGCGACCAGCAGCAGGCCCATGCTGTTCTTGTAGGCTTCCCAAAGATAGTCTTTGATCGGGACTAGGGTTTCGTTGATGCTCACATAGCCTAGATTTCCCTTGGACGCCTGGGAAAGGAAGGCACGCGTATCCGCCCAGGCAAGTTTGCCGTGACGGATCAAATCATAGTCCGGTTCGTCAACCTCAGAGTTCTGGATCATACCCATCCCCAGATGTATGAAAAAGACAATCAAAACAGTGATCAGGATGATGAATACAATCC
>CBFDAD010000163.1:0-4762 GCA_965602705.1 uncultured bacterium | reverse complement strand
CAGCGACTTGCCCGAACCGGGGAAATTGGTCGTGCCTCCCAATGGCCCTGACGAGATAACGATCGCGTTCTCAGGGTCGTTCCATCTAGTGTCGCCCGTAACGGCGTTCCACAGTCGCCACAGCCCAAAGCCACGGCCACCGATGAAAATGTCCTTCATTTGTTGGGTGACCGGGCGGCTTTCAATGCTGTTGTCTGACACGTTGACGTACAACGTGCGGTTGGTATAGCCGCGCTCCACCGGGGCCAGCTCATAGTCAAACTCGGCCAAGACTTGAAGCGCGTCGCGGTTGATTTTTGGTGCGAATTCTGCAGTCATTTAGTCATTCTCTCCTTCGACAAGCTTTGCGCAGCATCCCGAGCGCAGCGAGTGGACAGGACATGGCCCAGGACATGGCTCAGGACATGGCCCAGGACGTGGCTCAGGGCATAGCCCTTAGCCAACGACCACCGCCATACGCTCGCCCCACTTGTCGGTCTCAGTTGGCTCCGCATCCTCGACCTCGATGATCTCCAGCGCTCCTTCCGGGCAAGCTTCGACACACTTGCCACAGGCCACGCACTTGAAGGGAAAACTTTCTTCGGGGTGAGTGCGCATGACGAGTATGGGACAAAAGCCCACACAAGCGTAACAACCGACGCACGCCTTCTTTTTGATCCGCACAACTCCCAACTTGCTGCGTGAGAGTGCTTTTACCGGGCAGATATCAATGCACTCACCACATTGGTTACAAAAGGTGGCGGTGTAAGGTTCTCCTTCAGCCGCAGGCCCGAAAATGCGGATGGCGGATCTCTCGGGGTCCGCCACCTTGAAATAGGTCATTGAACACGTTTCCTCGCAAATGCCACATCCGGTGCATCGTTCTGGGTAAAATTGTAGAACCTTCATAGCTGTTGGTGGACTCCTTTCTTCAGTCTCAGCCGACCAAAACCGTATCTGCCGAGTCTCAGTAGATCCAATTTTCAAGCTCAGAGCGGACAAAAGTCCGCGTTTTGGCCGCTGGACTGTCGTCCAGCTAGAGCAATTTTGGATCTGCTGAGTCTACCTTCACCTGGTCTGAGTTTAGCAAAGACGCCTATCACCGTCAAGTGATGAATATCGGCGGGCAGGGTGACGTTCATCGCTGTTCTGGCCTCGGCGGGCAGAACCGGGTATAATAGACAGCGATCAACCACTTGACGAGCCCTGGGTCACCCATATAAGGAGGGATATGAATGGCTGAGGAAAAAGCACCACTTGAGACACCCGTCGAAGCGCCGGTTGAGGAAATGGCAAAACCGGACATTGCCGCCGAGCTGCAAGAGTTAGGAAGTCAACTGACGGCTGCGACCAAGGCGGTATTGGAGAGCCCCGAGGCGCAACGGTTCAAGTCACAAATGCAGCAGGGATTGGAGTCGCTGTCCAAGTCGGTGGACCAACTGGCAAAGCAGGCACGAGAGACCCAAGTTGGCCAAAAGGTGGAGAGTGGCGTGAGCGAGGCCGCCACGACCCTGAAAGAACGGCACGTGTTGGAGACGCTGGCTGAGTCGATCGCGAACGCCCTGCAAACAGTGAACCAATCGCTGGCACAGGGGGTGGAAAAGGCCCACAAGCGCGCTGAGGAAGCCAAGGCCAAGGAGGCCGAGCCGCCACAGATAGAGGCTGGCGAGGAGTAGCGCCACGCTCGATCTTGATCGCCAAAACCTCTTCAGACAGCGCTACGCTGCTGCGCATCCTGGCTGGCGAGAGAGCGGCCAGGTTTACGAAGGGATCGCCCGTCAATATGCCTGTCACACCGCCCGCGTCCTCGACGTCGGCTGTGGGCGAGGCGGCGTGGTAGAGTTACTCCACGAGCAGGTGGCGCTGGCCGTCGGCGTGGACCCGGACTGGCGCTCAGTGGTGGAGCACCGGGTACCGGTGTTGCATCGCGCAGCCGCGTTCATGGAGCATCTGCCTTTTCCCGACGAGAGCTTTGATCTGGTCGTCTGCTCCTGGGTATTGGAACACCTGGCTCACCCCGAGCACGCCTTTGCAGAGGTAGCCCGGGTGTTGCGGAGCCCTGATCCTGTCAGAGCTACGTCGGGCGGGCATTTTTTGTTTCTGGCGCCCAACGCCTGGCATCCTTTGAGTTGGGTCAACCGCCTGTTGGGCCGGGTCGGCGGCTGGCAGGCGCGGTTGGTGCCGCGACTGTACGGCCGGGCCGAGGCGGATACTTTTCCTGTCGTCTATCGGGCCAACACGCACCGGCGGGTGGAACAGTTGGCGCGGGCAGCCGGGTTGGCGCCGTTCGCTCTTTATGCAGTCGGTGACCCGACCTATTTGGCTTTTAACGAGTGGCTTTACCGGCTGGCTGTCCTGGCCGAGCGTTTGACGCCCAGGTGGATGAAAGTGCATCTGGTGGGTGATCTCGTCAAAAAGGAACTGCTATGATACACTCTGACGACGTGACCGCCTGGATTGCTCAGGTGCGTCAGCAACCCGAGGCCGCGCCGGGCATTATCGAGGCACTGGCGGCGCGACTGATGGAACTGGATCAACAGAACGAAGCGCTGCGCGCCGAGCTGTTGCGCTTGCGGCGTAACCAGGAGACGGCCGCCGATGGGGGCCGCGTGGCTGCGCTGACCCGGCGAATGCAAGCATTGGAGCGCCAACTGGAGCGCGGTGTCCAGGCCGGGCCGGGCGAGGTGACGCGAGCGCTGTTGGTGTTTACCCTGGATGGTCGGGGCGCACGCTTGCCTTTGCCCGGCGTCAAAGCCTGGCGGCGGCGCGATGACCTGGCGCTCGTGGCCGATCACCTGCGTCCGCGCTATCTGCTGGTGGTCGCTGAGGAGGACGATCTATTGCTGCTCAGCGACAAGGGCCGGGCCGTCCGGCTCAGCGTCGCTGACGTCGGCCCAGGCAGCCCGCCAGCAAACTATCTCCCGTTGCTCCCCGAACTGACGCTTGATCTTGATGAGTCAATCAGCGTCATCGCGCCCCTTACGGCTTCCTTTGACCGTTTAACGTTGGTGACGCGCAAAGGATACGCCCGCAGCTTCCGTCGCGCCGAAATGGACAGCTTGTTGGAGCGCAATCTCCCACTGCACAGCAGTCCCATCGAGGGTGATTATCCAGCCTTTGTCACACTCAGTGATGGCAAAAGCGAATTGTTAGTTGTCACCCGCGATGGCAAAGGCGTCCGTTTCTCCGAACGATTGGTGGGCGTGCAGTCCCAACCTGCTATCAACCTGGATCGGGGGGATGTGGTGGTTGGGGCGGCCGTCGTGAAAGAAAGGACGACAAAGCGTCCGCACGATATGGTGATAATTAATGCAGACGGCGTCGCGGCCCGGCGTGAGATGTCCGGTTTTACGGCCCATCCCACCGCAGGCAACCGGGGTAAGATCTTTACTCGAATCAAGAATCTAATCGCCGCAGCGCCTGTGGATCAGGACGGGGCCCTGTGGCTGCTGACGGCCTCCGGGCAGCTTCTGGCTGTGCCCGCAGCTAAGGTTCCGTCGGGCCCCGGTGCATCGAGCGGTAAAGCGCTGGTCAAGCTGGACAAGGACCGCCTGGTTGCCCTGGCAGTGAGCCCGTAGCACCAACCCTATTCGCCTCCCATTACAAAACTACCGACAGGGAGAACGTGGAAGACAAGGCCATTTTACGAGGACACCCCAGCTACGTCTGGCGTGAGGGTCAAGAGCGACGCTTACAGATGGTCCGGCGCTGGGCGCCGTTGGAGGGGCGCCGTACCCTCGACGTAGGTTGTGGCTTGGGAATGTACACCCAAGCTTTTTTACGCTACACGCCCCACGTATATGGGGTCGAGATTGAGCTGGAGCGCGCGCGAGATGCGTGGTCACAAGGGCGGGTGCGTGGGGTGGCGGTCGCGCCAGGCGAAGCGTTGCCTTTCCCCGACGAGAGTTTTGACATCGTGTTTAACCACGAGGTTTTGGAGCACGTGGACGACGATGCTCAAATGGTGGCAGAAATGGTCCGCATCTGTTGTCTCGGTGGACGGATCGTCACTTTTTGTCCCAATCGTTGGTATCCGGCCGAGACCCACGGTTGCTATTGGCGTGGGCGTTATTCCTTTGGTAACAAGCCTCTAGTGAATTACCTGCCAGACCCTCTACGGAATCGCCTGGCGCCGCACGTGCGTGCTTATACAGGTCGAGGATTGCGGCGGCTCTTCCAGGGTCAGCCGGTGCGAATCGTGCACCAAGCCCGCATTTACGCCGGTTATGACAATCTCGTCGCCCGCCAGCCACGCCTAGGGCGTCTCGTGCGGCGGGTGAGCTATGCGCTTGAACGGACGCCACTGCAGGTGTTGGGGCTGTCTCATTTTTTGGTCGCCGAACGGATAGCAGGATGAAAGTTCAGGTCTTTGATTCCCGTGGAACTATCAGCCGGGCGCTGGCTGAGATTGAAGCTGAAGGCGGCCCTGGTCTGGATATCCCATCTCTGGCGGAAGAAGCCGGCGTGTCGACCGAATGGCTGCATCAATTGAACGCGGGACAGCTTGACTGCATCAATCTGGAAGACCTGGAGCGTATTTGCCGGGTCTTGGGGCGTTCGCCCAATGACATCACAGGTTACGAGACTGACGCGTGAGCAGGTGCTCGCCCAGAAAACCTGCACATTTCGTCAAACCTGCTACGGTAGGCCCTCGTCGAGCGTCTGGTCACAGCGCGTCAGCGTGTCGGACAGCCATTGGTCCACGCTCTCACCGGCCGTCACGGCGTAGAGCATGCGTCCGATCTCGGCTCGGCACGCCGAGTAGGCCGTCACGGCCGGCTCG
>CBFDAD010000162.1:0-4775 GCA_965602705.1 uncultured bacterium | reverse complement strand
GTCGAAGACAGCGGGTAATCGTCGCCCTGCTGTTTCTTCTGACGCTAACGGGTTGTCTGACCTCCCACGCCGCTGGCCCTCCCGAGCAAGAGATGGGGGCCGTGACGCGTGTCAACGTGCCCACTGCTACACCACCGCCAACCGCTACCGTGTCCCCCACGCCGGCGGTCACCCTGGTTCCCAACACGGCCATCCGCGCCTTCCAGGAGACCACTCCCACCGTCACGGCTACCGAGACCGCCACGCCAACGCTCGAACCGACCGCCACGCCCGAACCAACCGACACGCCTCCACCGACCGACACACCTGAACCAACCAACACCCCTAGCCCAACCGACACCCCCCACCCCACCGCGATCAAAGCGACACCGCTCCCCGTCCAGGCCTACGCCTGGTTAGACAACTACTATCCAGCACCTGGCTCTGCCGTCACGGTTTACGGCAGTTTGTTCAAGAATGGACGGCCAGTCAATGGGGCGCAAATGGGAGTCACCTGGAGCTACACCCACGGCAGGGGGTACTGCACCGCCTACACCGGCATTGACGGGAGAGCCGCCTGCACCCAGAACATTGGGGCAGCGTTGCAGAACTACTGGGTCTACGTTGACGTGGTCTTTGTGTACGACGACGAATTACACTATGCCAAGACCGGTTTCGTGACCGACCCATAGGACCGGCGTGAGCGTTGAATCGGGAGCGTGTGAGCTCGCTCAAAAGCGAAGCAGCGCCAGGGGGGCGCTGCCAGCCATAGGCCGCATCGGAAGGTTAAGAACGACCTTTAAGGTCCACACTCGTGCTCAGGTAAAAGAAGGCCAGCGAATCAGAGATGCCGTGGGCCAGCCGGCGGTTCACTTGACCGGCAATATCGATAAAACGCATAGCGTCTCCAGTTCCTGCGACCGGGCAGATCACCCCTAGATGCTGTTTTTGCCTCTGTACCTGGGTAGCCCAATATCCCCCGTGTCTATGCAGAAACGTCTGGCCCAGGAAGGCGATAACCAATGCCCATGTCGCGGTGGGCAGCGAAGCTCTGCGCCCCAAGCGATCAATCCACTCATCTAGCAACTGTAGCGCAACCGGACCATACTCGACCGTGCCACTGGAAAAGCGCTCCAAAACCTGAAGGGCCTGGGTAGCGGTCCGTTGCAGGTAGAGGCGACGCTCGGGCGGCAGCGGTTTCGTGGTGACATCCAGCGCGGTCATAGGTATTGCCTCACTCATTGCAAGGTACTGATATAACACTGACCTTGACTTGTGTCAGTATAACACAGTCCATATTGCACAGCAACCAGTTGACAAAGCACTCGATTACGCTATCATGCATCAAATTAAACTGCCCGCGGTCAGTTTGCAGGGCCAGCCTGGCTGCCCCGGACGCTCAACAAGACTTTGCCAGGAGCCATCCATTGATTATCAAGACATTGGTCGTTGGACCGATCCAGACGAATTGTTACCTCATCGGCTGTCCAGAGACCCTCGAAGGAGCGGTGATTGACCCAGGCTGGGACGCGCCGGCTATTCTGTCCGCAGCCGAGGCCGCCAGCCTGACAATCAAATACGTACTCAACACCCACGCGCATTGGGACCACGTCTCTGCCAACGCCGACGTGCTGGAAGCGACCGGCGCCCAGTTAGCACTTCACCCGGGCGATCTCCCGTTGCTCCTAGACCGAGGCGGCGCCAATCTGTGGCGTATTCCAGCCAGGTCTTCTCCAGAACCGGACATCGAGCTGGCGGAGGGACAGGTGGTCCAAATCGGCAAGCTGAACCTGCAAGTGCTGTTTACGCCCGGTCACACGCCAGGGCACGTCAGCTTTTACGCGGCCGCCGCTGGCGCCGTTTTTAGTGGTGATGTGCTTTTCAGACAGGGCATCGGCCGCACTGACCTGCCCGGTGGCGATCACCGCACATTGATGCATAGCATTCAAGAGGTGTTGATGACGTTACCGCCTGAGACGGTCGTCTACTCCGGTCACGGTCCGGCCACGACCATCAGCAACGAGCGTCGGGCCAATCCCTGGCTGTAGCGAGGATCAATCACCGCTCGGCGCGGTGGCTAGACGTTTAACCAGGACCGCACTGTCTCCAAGACCAGGGCTATGGAGCAGGCGCGTAGCGCCGCGTGACGATTTGCTGACCCCCAGCACCCCTGACCCAGTCCACAAATTCGGCCAAGCCGCCGCCTGGTTCGGCGCGGGCGACCAGATAAACAGGTTGCGCCAACAGGTAACGACCATCCTCCACTGCCGCGCGAGATGGCGCTGTGCCTTCCACCGCCAGCAGATTGACCGCAGGGACCAACCAACCGAGCGAAACATAACCAATAGCCCCTGGTGTAGCAGAGACGTACGCGACGACCGCCTCATTGCTGGACATGACCACCGAAGTCGGGGTTACGTCGCGCCCCCCCATCACCCGCGACTCAAAGCTCGACCGCAGTCCGGCCCCATCCTCCCGGCTGACGGGTATCACGTCAAGCGCCAGCCCGCCCAGCTCGTTCCAGAAAAGGGTCTGGCCTTGAAAAATACCGCGTAACTGCAATAGCGTCAACCCGCCGACGGGATTAGTGGGATGCGTAACCATCACGATCGCATCGCGCGCACAGGGGCGATACCAAAGTCCGCCTTCGGCTTTTATTCCCTCGGGCAGCCATAAGACGCTGGATAAATCGCCTGCGCCCGCTTGCAGCGCCTCCAGCGCCCGCTCGGCGTTAGCGGTGTGCTCTACCTGAATGGTCACGTGCGGACGGTCGGCGAGGTAGGCCGTGACCAGCTCGTCCACCAGTGGCGCGGTGCTGACGTCAACAACCAGCTTAAACGAGACGGTTTTGAGGGTAGGCGTAGGGGTCTGGACACAAGCGGTCAAGAACAACAAGCTCGCAAGCAACACGAGCTGGCAGGCAGTTAAACGGGAGAGCACGCTGGTTCGTTGGCGCGCCGATTTCATCTTTACCCCCGGAACAGTGCCACGGCCAAATTAAACAGGCCAAAGAGCGCGCAATAGGCAGCAAAGATATACAGCGGGCGCCGAGCCAGGAAGCTCAACAGCCAACGGATGCAGACGTATCCGCTGAGGGCCGCCACGACAAAGCCGACGATCAATACCCCCCACAGCTCGCCAAGCCCGCCAGACCCCATCAAATCGAGCAACTTGAACAAGCCCGCGCCAAAGATGACCGGCGTGCCGAGCAGAAAACTAAAACGAGCCGCTGCTTCGCGGCGCACCCCCCGTGCCATACCGGCTGCGATGGTTGCTCCACTGCGCGAGATACCCGGCATGATAGCCAAGGCCTGGGCCAGGCCGATGAGAACCGCGTCAAGCCAACCGATTCCGCTCATAGAGCGCTCCTGATGGCTCAACCACTCACTGATGACGAGCAAGCTGGCTGTGACAAGCAAAAGTCCAGCGGCAGCAGCCGGTTTACCAAACAGATCTTCAAAGAAATCCTCAAACAGAAAACCAGCCAGCGCCGCTGGCAGACAAGCCAGCAGGATCATCCAGGCCAGGCGAGCTTGCGCGCGATCATAGGGGCGATTTTTTACCACGATGGCCAGCAGGCCGTTCAATCCAGCCACGCACAGTCCCCACAGCTCTCGCCAAAAAACGGCCAGTACGGCCACCAACGTGCCCCAATGAACCATGGTGTCAAAGGCCAACGGGGCTTTGTCCCACCCCAACAACCACGGCACCAACACCAGGTGACCGGAGCTAGAGATGGGGATGAACTCGGTGATCCCTTGCACAAGGCCCAGGACAAAGGCCTGAAGTATGCTCATGGTGCCTCCTTAATGGATGATCAATGGATTGGTGCGCCTTGTGGGCGGGTCGGCACCTGAATCTGGTTCAGAATGGCGGTAGCCTCATCACCGGTAGCGCGCTTGATGCGTCCACGCCGTATGACCGTCGGGAGCGCTTCGACGGCAATGATGCTACCACGGTCTAGCGTTATGCGCAAGACGGCCCCTTGGCGTGTGGCGGGGAAGGGTTGATCAAACAAAAAGTTCCCGAGGCTGTAGGCCACGAGCGCCCCATCAATCCACTCAACCGGCTGGAGCACGTGAGGTCCGTGCCCGATGACCAGATCCGCCCCGGCGGCGACCAACTCCTGGGCCAGCAGCCGTTGCCGCCGCGTCACCGGATAGTATTCCGCGCCCCAGTGCATCGAGACGACGACCAGGTCAGCTTGGGCGGCGGCCTGAGCGACGGCGGTGGTGTCAAAGGGCTGACCGGTGTCGTAAAAGGCGAGGGCGGCGATCCGAAGATTCGGCAACTCGGCGAAAAAGACGCCGCATTCTGAATCCAAGTCATCAACCTCTGGGCCCAAGAGAGTCTCGATCCCTACCCGGTCCAGCGTCGCAAGCGTTTGCGCCAACCCCACCCTTCCCCCATCCAAAGCGTGGTTATTGGCAAGCGAGACCAGGTCAAACCCGGCGACGGTCAAGGCCTCCACAGCTTCAGGAGGAGCACGCAGGTCAAAGCGACCACCGGCAAAGGGCGCAGTGGTCAGCGGCGATTCGAGGTTGGCAAAGGCCAGGTCGGCCCCGCTCAGCCAGGGACGCACATCGGCAAAGGCGGCCGGCCAGTCGCCATCCAGCGCCGTCGCCACGTCACGGCCCAGCATCACATCGCCCGCAAAAACGAGAGTGACAGAACGGGGAGACGCGGAGCACGCCAAAAGGCCTGCCAGGCATAGGATCGGTGTCAGGGCGGCAAAGACATGTAACAGCAGATCGACAAACGGGTAGACCTGGGGCGACGTGGACGCGGATGGCACC
>CBFDAD010000161.1:0-4798 GCA_965602705.1 uncultured bacterium | reverse complement strand
TTTATGACTCCACTGAAAAAGCAAATGCAAAGGCGCAGAGACGCAAAGATCAACCGTCCCCCACACCCATCACGTCAGTTAAAAGGCCTAACTCGGCCAGGATAACCACTAAACGCTCCCAATCTTGCTCGGCGACGGTCGCCACCGTGGGACCCAAGACCCGCTCAATGTGACGGCTCGCCTGGGGCGAGGCCAGGATCTCCTGCAGCACCCTCTCGTCAGCGACGCGCAACAGCAGCACGCGTTCCAACCACACCTCGGTGCCCCGCTTGCCCCATCGCGTCACGCTCGACCGCACCGCCGCGGGGGGTGGGGCGTCGCGCAGACCATCCAAAAAGCTCAAGACCTTTTCGTGGCCGATGCGCCCCTGGCGGGCACGGCCCAACGAAGCCGGCGTAAGACGATAAACGTAGCTATCACCCACCGCGACCAGGTCAGCGATGCGCGCCAGTTGAAAGCGCTCGAAGCGACGCGTCGCCGGCATGGTGACACACAAATCGGGGTGAACGGCCAGCGACGGCTGGTCAGCCGCAGACGCTACCCGCGACGCCGGACGAAAAACCTGCGGTGGATCGCCCTCGCGAGGCCCTCCCAGCTCGACCAGGCCCAGCCACCACGCCGGGCCGGTCAACAGGGCGCGCAGCAGAGCGCCTTCCACCTGGTCCCAACTCTCAAAGCCCGTCAGATACTCACCGCTCGCGGCGTCGCGGAGGTACCAGGTCTCATAGTCGCCGCCAGGGCGTTGAAAATCCGGGTCGCTGGCCTTGATCGCGTCAATGAAATCCGCTATCCTCACCCACTGGCCGGGCGCCAACGCCGCCAGATGTTGCAGCAGCGCGGTCCGTGCCAGGGTCGGGTCGTTACGCCACGTCCCGGTATCGTCAGGCCGCAGCGACGGCAGCCGCCACAGCTCGTTCCAGCCCTTCACCTCACGCCAGGCGTCCACCAGCGTCGCCCGAGCCTCGTCCGCCGTCCCTTTTAACCACGCCAGCACCGGTTCGGCCACCAGGCGCAAACGGCCGTCGTCATCCAGGCGCCCCCAGCCCAGTTGGTCGATCAGATACAAGATGAAATCCAACCGCTCAGGGTCGGGCTGCCGCAGGTCGCGCAGCAGCGCTCTCCGCGTTGGCTCCGGCCAGGCATCGGGAGTATCGGTGGGGTGCCGGACCATCTCATTGTGCATGAAAATCAGGACCGTCGTCACGTCATCCAGCAGCAGCCCCCCGCCAGGAAAAGAACACGGGGGGGGAGAGACCGGCTCCAACTGGATCAGAACCCGCGCTGCTTCCGGTCCCACCGGCAAAGCCGCTCGCAACTCGGGCGGGACGAAAAAAACTACATACGCCTCGCCGTCGTCGCCGGCAAAGCTTTCGTAAATCAAGCCACGATACCACAACCCCTCGGCCGGACTGATTGGTTCACGCCAGGGGGTCTCGCGCTCCAGGCGGCCTGGCCCCATCGGTCGAATCTCGCCAAAGCGTCGCGTGAAAATCGCCGCGGGCATGAAACCGCCGGCATCGAGCAAAGCCTGCAGCGCAGCGCGCTCCGCGTCGGTAAAGCTCTCCCAAGTATGCGCGGCGTGCCGCGGGTCGGCCAGAGACTCGGCCAGCTCGGCGGCGATCTCTAACGGGCGGCTGGCGGCGACTTCCAATCCCCACAGCCGGGCAATCACCCGCAGGTGGGCCAGGTCGGTGTCAATCAAACACTGTCTGAGCGTGCGTAAAGGTTGCATGCCATTACTGAAAAAAGCAGTTGATCCGATCTCAACGCCCGCATTGTACCCGGACCGGCGGCCCGTGGCAAGCAGCGGCGCCACCCGGACCATAAGGCTTTGACCATTTCGCCAAGTTCGCTTATACTGGACCTGCCATCCAGGAGGCGCACAAACTTGCAAAGGAGTGATAACCTATGATTAGTATCCCCCAAAATCGAAAAAAAATCGGCATTCTAGTAGGTGGAGGCCCCGCGCCAGGCATTAACGGCGTGATCCACTCAGCCACAATTGAGGCCATCAACAATGGGTTCGAAGTGACAGGGATTTACGACGGCTTTAAGCATCTGATGCAAGGGAAACTGGTCGGCAGACCTCTGACGATCAATGAAGTAAGCCGTATTCACCTTGACGGTGGGTCTATCCTACGCACGTCGCGGGCGAATCCCACCAAGGACACCCAAGCGCTCAATAACTGCGTGCACGCACTGATAGACGCCGGGATGTGCTGCCTCGTAGCCATCGGCGGAGACGATACGGCATACTCTGCGTTTAGTGTTGCCCGTTACGCCGAGGAACACATGGGGGTCAAGATCAGGACTGTCCACGTACCCAAGACGATTGACAACGATCTCCCCCTCCCCGACGACATTCGCACCTTTGGCTTTGAGACGGCGCGGGAACTGGGCACACAGCTTGTACGGAATTTAATGGAAGATGCGCTCACGGGTCAGCGGTGGTTCCTGGTCGTGACGATGGGGCGCAAATCGGGGCACCTGGCGCTGGGGACCGGCAAGAGCTCCGGCGCAACTTTAACCTTGATACCCGAGGAATGGACGGGCCGCGAGATTCGCATGCAGGAAGTGGTTGACATCCTGGCGACCTCTCTGATTTTGCGCCTGGCAGAAGGCAAGTGCTACGGCGTGGCGCTCGTCGCGGAAGGCGTGATCGAGCAAATGTCACACGAGGACTTGGACATATGGGACGACGTGGAAAAGGACGCCCACGGTCACATTCGCCTGGGGGAAATCAACTTTTCGGACATTCTAAAGAAAGCGTTGCGCAAAGAACTACGCAAGCTTGGCATCGATATGCGCTTGATCAACAAGGATCTAGGATACGAATTACGGTGCGCCGACCCGATTGCCCTGGACATCGATTACACGCGCAGTCTGGGCGAAGCGGCAGTGGACTTTCTCATGCAAGGCGGTAGCAACGCCACCATCACAATTCAGCGAAACCAAGTCGTACCCATTCCGTTCGACGAGATGATGGACCCCGAGACAGGACGGACAGAAGTGCGCCTGGTGAACATCGATTCCTTCACCTACCGTTCCGCTTACAAGTTCATGATTCGTCTCAAACCGCAACATGCCCAGGACGACATGCTGATGGCACGCATGGCGACGCAGACAAATCTGTCTCTCAAGGAGTTCAAAGCGCGGTTTGGGTACCTGCTTGGCATCGCGCCACGTCCCTTCTAGCGACGGAGCCAGGGCCAAGAGATCAGACGGTATTGGATAGATCAATCGTAACTTTAAAAAGACCATCCTCGCCCACGCGGACGGGACATATTTCCAAAATAATCGGCTATTATGCCACCACCTTCACGCTAGGATTGGTCGCGGGCTCGCTGGGGCCAGCCATGCCCGGTTTGGCCGAACACACTCACACCCAATTGAGTGAAATTAGCTTTATCTTTACGGCACACTCGCTGGGATATCTACCCAGCGCCCTACGAGCGGCGCGACTGTTTGACCGGGTACCAGGCCATCTATTGATGGCTGCTGCGCTCTTTGTTACGGCCATCATGATGGCACTGGCACCCATGATGTCGCAGTTGTGGCTCTTGACCACTGTCCTGATGATTTCGGGCGCGGCCGAAGGCGTTTTGAACGTAGGTGCCAACGCGTTGTTGGTCTGGATATACCGTGACAGGGTCGGGCCGTTTATCACCGGACTACATTCCTTTTTTGGGGTCGGTGCTTTTCTGGCACCGATGATTGTTGCCCAGGCCGTATTGATCAGTGGCGACATCAAGTGGGCCTATTGGGTGTTGGCTCTGTCAATGTTACCAGTAGTCGCCTGGTTTCTACGCCTGCCCAGTCCCGCAGCACACGAGGATTCCAAAGCTGGCCCGCGAGGGCAAGTCAATCATCTGCTGGTGGCCTTGATCGCAGTGTTCTTTTTCTTCTACGTAGGCGCAGAAGCCAGTTTTAGCGGCTGGATTTTCTCGTATGCTGTGGCGTTGGACCTGGGCAGCAAAGCGGCCGCTGCTTATCTGACCTCAGCCTTCTGGGGAGCGCTTACCCTGGGCCGATTCGTGACCGTCCCTATCGCCGCCCGTTTCAGACCACGTTCCATCGTGCTCGTCGGTTTAGTGGGATGTTTGGTCAGCATCGGCATTATCTTGTTGTGGCCAAACTCACTCACGGCGATGTGGCTGAGCACGATTGGATTAGGCTTCTCAATGGCTTCGATTTTTCCCATCACCGTCGCTCTGGCTGAACGTCGCACGACGATCACCGGCCAGGTCACCGGTTGGTTTTTTGTGGGGGCCAGCGCCGGCAATATGTCTCTGCCCTGGCTGATTGGGCAGCTCTTCCAGTCCGCCGGGCCACGCGCCACAATGCAAGTCATCGCCGTCAACCTGATTGTGGCAGTGGGCGTTTTCGCGGCAATCCGCTTTCATGCCACCCGGCCTGTGCCAGCGATAGATGACGCGGCCCATAAATCGAGGTGAATGCTAATGACCAAAGATTCCCAAACCCAGGCGTTGCACGCCAGACGCCAACAAGCCAAGTTGGGAGGCGGGTTGGAACGCATCAAGCGACAGCACGCCAAAGGCAAACTCACCGCTCGCGAGCGCATCGAAAAGCTGCTAGACCGGGGCACCTTTCAGGAAATCGGCATGTTTGTCACCCACCGCACGACAGACTTTGGCCTGGAAAAGCAAAAATACCTGGGTGACGGCGTAGTGACTGGCTGGGGCAGGATCGACGGCCGGGGCGTGTACGTCTACGCGCAGGATTTCACTGTCTTTGGTGGCAGCCTGGGCGAGGCCCACGCAGAAAAAATCGTCAAACT
>CBFDAD010000160.1:0-4804 GCA_965602705.1 uncultured bacterium | reverse complement strand
TGGTACGCTAGGCTTTTACGGCTTTCGCAACCGGGCTGACTACTCTTACGACAAAATGACCATTGCCACCGCCGCGGCCGTCAAGGAGAAACGAGTGTGGGATTATTTAGGCGAGGCGGGCAAGCAATCAGTTGTCGTGGGCGTGCCCCAGACCTTCCCAGTGCGACCGATCAACGGCTGGCTCATCAGCAGCTTTCTCACGCCCAGCACCACTAATCCCAAGACCCAATGGACTTTTCCTCTGGCGCTGCGTGAACAAGTCCTCCAGGTCTTGGACGGCCAAAACTATGACGTAGACGTGCCGCAGTTCCGCACCGACGACAAGGATTACTTGCTCAAGCAAATCTACGACATGACCGACAAGCGCTTCAAGGTGCTCAATTATCTACTGCGCGAGAAGCCGTGGGATTTCTTCATGTTCGTCGAGATGGGCGTGGACCGTATGCACCACGCCTATTGGAAGTACATGGACCCAGAGCACCACAAATACAAACCTGGCACGCCTTACGAACATGCCATCCGCGACTATAGCGTGCATCTCGACGGATTGGTGGGCGAGCTGTTGGAGCAGTTGGACGACGACACCGTGGTGCTGGTCGTTTCGGACCACGGCGCGCAAAAGATGGACGGTGGCATTTGCGTCAACGAGTGGCTACGGCGTGAGGGTTACCTGGTGTTGAAAGAGGAACCCCAAGGCGATAAGCTCACACCCTTTACCAAGGTCGAGGTAGACTGGAGCAAGACCAAGGCCTGGGGATCAGGCGGTTACTATGCCCGCATCTTTATGAACGTAGAGGGCCGCGAACCCAACGGCGTCATCCCGCAGGCTGATTATGAAAAGGAGCGGGACGAATTGGCCGCCCGCCTGGCCGCCATCCCTGACCCCGAGGGCAACCCCATCGGCACCATCAGTCACAAGCCGGAGGAGATTTACCGCACTGTACGCAACATCCCCCCCGACCTCATCACCTACTTTGGCAACCTGCACTGGCGCTCGGTGGGCAGCTTTGGTCACGGTGGCATCTACACTTTTGAGAACGACATTGGTCCCGATGACGCCAATCACGCCCCTAACGGCATGTTCATCCTCTACAACCCGCAAAAGAACTATCGTGGCCAGCGTATGGAGGGTGTGCAACTGATGGACGTCGCCCCGACCATACTGGATATTATGGGACTCACAGTGCCGCTAGATATGCAGGGCAAAGTCATTCGGCCTGCCCCATAGCACGCGGCACCTCGCACGTTCGGAAGCACAGGACTGAAACTTGAGTGTCAACGCGTTAGGAACAAGCTTATGACCGCTGGCGAGATCATTCTGGGTCTGACCCAAGGCGATTTTGTATCCATCATCGTCGTGGCCGTGGTAGCGTTTTTGCTGCTGCTCCTGCTCGGTGCGCTGATGCGATTGAGCGCGGCGCTGATGCGCCTCGGCTGTTTGATTGTCGTGATTGCGATCTTGATATTCGCGCTGACAAGGATGTCGATCTGATGAAAAAACGTAGCCAGAACCTCCTAATTGGTATCGCTATCATCATCGCCTTCTGGCTGATATGGAACCGTCTACGCATCCACGTCTGGGTACGTCTGTCTGGTTGGCAACTGCTGGCTGTGTTCGCTGTGTTAGCGCTGGGGATCTTTTTGGCGCTCGACCACCTTGTGAACCGCACGCGCTGATTTTCCAGAATAATCTTCCCGTCTGAAATACACTCGCTCGGACTAAGCGAATTGACTTTTGCCCTAATTGCGACTAAAATAATCGTGTCGTCGGCTGGCGGTGCCCTTGCCGTCGGCTATTTGTATTCATAGCCTGAGAGGAGAGAGACTCATGACCGAGGAACAAATCACCGACAATGACAAGTTAATCGCAGCGCTTTCCTATCCCATCTGGCTGGTGGCCGTGTTTGTGCTCGTCTCTGAGGCAAACAAAAACCGGCCCTTTCAACGCTACCACGCCGTACAAGCGTTGGGCTTTGGCCTTGCTGCCTACGTCCTGCTCTCCGTTTTCGTGTGTATCGACATTTTCATGGGGCAAATTTCAAACTTTTTGGGCACCGTCTTTAGCTGCCTGACCTTCCCCGTCTGGTTCATTCCTTTCGCTGTTGCCTTGTGGTTCGCCTATCGTGCCTACCAGGGCGAAAAGTTTGAGATCCCCGTCGTCACCGACTTTATGAAAGGACAGGGTTGGTTGTAGGCGGTACGCAACACAAAAGTCTCCCATTCGACGTACCACGCCATAGTACGGACCAGCAACACCCCGCATTTCTTCGCCAAAGCGCGGGGTGTTGCTGTACCCTGCGCTTTACCCACTGGCGGCACGGTCGGCTCTATGATAGAATAATCGGGTAAAAAGGTTCTCATTTAAAGGAGACGTCAATGTCCAAGCTAGTCGAGCGAGCTGAGCAAGTCTTTCGCCGCTGCGGAATGCGCCTGACGTCACAACGCCGCACCATTCTTGAGGTGCTGGATGAGAGCGAGGCACATCTGGACGCTGAAGCAGTTTACCACCAGGCCAAAGAACGCGATCCTAACATCAGTCTAGCGACCGTGTATCGGACACTGGCCGTGCTGAGGGAGATCGGACTGGTGCAGCAACGTCACCTGACGAGCGATGACCAACGTGGCTACTATGAGCTTGGCGATCAACAACACTATCACTTTACCTGCCTGCGTTGCGGTCGGGTGATAGAGTTTGACACACCCCACGTGACTCAGATACAACAAGAGCTCAGCCAAGAGCTGGGCGTCCAAGTGCTCCAAGCGCGACTCTATCTAGATGGATACTGCCCCGATTGTATTGACCAGGAATAGCCAGCAAAACCATGCAACCCAGCGCAGGAGATTGCATCTAAAGAGATGACGACGGAAACGCTTGATTTGACCGCCTTGAGGCACCGGGACCCAGCGGCTTTCCGGCAACTGGTTGAAACCTACTCGTCACGCATCTACGACCTGGCGCTGAAAATGCTGGGGAATCCCGGCCTGGCAGAAGACATTTTGCAGGAGACATTCACCAGCGCCTACAAGGCCATTGACCGTTTTGAAGGGCGCGCTCACATCAGCACCTGGCTCTATCGCATCGCGTACAACGCTGTGCTGATGCACCTGCGCCGGGAAAAAGGCGTGGCCGACATTCAGTCTCTTGACGACGACGTGGACATAGACACATTGCCCACGCTGAGTGAGTGCAAGGATGCGCCAGAGCGCCGTCTGATGCAAACTGAGTTGATCCAGAAAATGGACGAGGCGCTGGCGAACCTGAGCGAGGCACTGCGCATTGTCGTTGTTTTGCGCGACATCGAGGATCTCTCGACAGCCGAAACGGCTCAAGTGCTGGATCTGAGCGAGACAGCCGTCAAGAGCCGGTTACACCGGGCGCGGCTGGCGCTACGCGCCCAACTCGCGCCTTACCTGCAGGATTTGAGGCTGCAAAGGTTATAGACATGAAATGCCAAGAAATGCTGGGGGCACTATCAGATTTTATTGATGGCGAACTGGAAGCACATCTCTGTGCCGAAATCGAAGCCCATATGCGCGATTGTCCTGACTGCCAGGTCATGGTAGACACCTTGCGCAAGACCGTGGTGCTCTATCGAAAGTACGGACAGTCTCAGGTGCCAGACGACGTACAACATCGCCTCTACACCGTTCTAGACCTGGAAACGCCAAAGACAGAAAAAAGTTAGGGGAAAAATATGAACTTGAGCTTTGATATGGGCCTCAATCTTGAGGCTGAACAAGACAAAATCTACGACGTTATCATCATCGGTTCCGGTCCGGGGGGACTCAGTGCCGCGATCTATGCCGGCCGCGCATATCTGGACACAATGTTGCTCACCGGCGACAAGATCGGTGGCCAGGTCGCGCTGACGCACGAAGTCGAAAACTTTCCTGGCTTCCCGGAAGGCATCGCCGGACCAGAGCTCGTGCAAAGACTGCAAGCACAGGCGGAACGGTTTGGTGCAATCATGCAGATCGACACCAGTACCGCCGTGGACCTGAGCCAGCGCCCCTTCCGCGTAACTGGGTACAACGGTGAATATCGCGCGCGCGCGCTCATCATCGCCACCGGTGCTTCGCCACGCAAATTAGAGGTACCCGGCGAGAAAGAGTTTGTCGGACGGGGCGTGAGTTATTGCGCTACTTGCGACGGTTGGTTTTTCCGCGAAAAGGAAGTGGTTGTCGTGGGCGGTGGCGACAGCGCAGTGGAAGAAGCGCTCTTTTTGACAAAGTACGCCAGCAAAGTCACGATTATCCACCGGCGAGACCAACTGCGCGCTGGCCCTACGCTACAAAAGCGCGCCTTTGCTAATGAAAAGATTGAATTCATCTGGAACGCCGTCGTCACTGAGATCATTGGCGAGAGCGGGGTGAAAGCGCTGCGCCTCAAGAACACGCGTAGCGGTGAAGAGTGGGAACACGTCACCGACGGCGTCTTCATCTTGATCGGCCACGTCCCCAACACCGGCTTGTTCAAAGACCAACTGGAGATTGACGAATACGGCTACCTCGTGACCGACGGCCATATGTCTACCAGCGTCGAAGGGGTGTGGGCCGCCGGTGAAGTGACCGACTCTGTATTTCGCCAGATGATTACGAGCGCTGGCATGGGTGCTGCCGCTGCCATCCAGGTACAACGATGGCTGGACGAGCAAGAAGGAGAGATCGTCCCTCCCAAAGCTCCGACCACATCAGGCTAGATCGCAATCGCCACATCGGTGACAGTTCCAGACACGCTGACAGCCGGTCCGCCTGCGCGACGCTGTGGTAGAAAAGTAAAGATATGCACACCGCACACAATCTG
>CBFDAD010000159.1:0-4821 GCA_965602705.1 uncultured bacterium | reverse complement strand
TGGGTATCTGGTCGGTGAAGAATTGGCCTTCGTCAAGACCTTTAGCTTCTTCCCAAACAACCCGGAGCGGTTCGATTGCGGGACGACCTCTTCGATGGTGCTCCTGTTCGACGCCGAAACGGGCCTGCCGGTGTGTCTGATGGAAGGTGGCTGGGTGACTGCTCTGAAAACCGGTGCCTCGACTGCCGTGACCACCGCCTACCTGGCCCAGCCCGACACGGCAACGGTGACCATCTTTGGCGCAGGGAAGCTGGGGCGGATGCACTTGCGGGCGCTGAGTCAGCGCTTCTCTCTGCGCCAAGCCTACATCGTGGATATCTTTCCCCAGGTGGCGGAGGCATATGCGGCGGAGCTGGAGCCGGAACTTGGCTTTCCGGTAAAGCATGTCCCACTGGAGGAACGGGAACGGGCTGTGCGCGATGCTGACGTTGTCTTCACCGTCACCACCGGCGATCAACCCCTGGTGGAACGAGAGTGGCTGCGTCCAGGGGCTTTCGTCGCCCGGTTGGGCTCTTACCAGGAGGTCGCGCTAGACGTCATCACCGAGGCCGATAAGGTGATTGTGGACAACTGGCACTATGTCAGCCCCCGCATTCCGGAGATAAAGATGCTGGCCAAGGAGGGGCGCTTTGGGTTCAATGACGTTCACGCCGAGTGGCCCGAGATTGTGGCAGAAAAGAGGCCGGGCCGCGAGTCACCTGACGAGGTCATCGTCTACATCGCCCTGGGCATATGGGGCGAGTACGCCGCCATCTTGCCCGAGGTTTATCGGCAGGCGCAGGCATTGGGGCTGGGATATCAGTTACCGCAGTCGAAAGGCTATGCTGTAAAATAATCAACCAAATGCAAAAAAAGAGGAGCGAAAAAAATGGCGATTCTAAAAGAACCAATTAAGGAAACATTACATCTCGAAAACTTTATCGATGGCGAGTGGGTCAAGTCAGAAGGGGAGACCAAGGATGTCGTCAATCCTGCCACCGGTAAGGTCATCGCCAAGGTCCCTATTTCGACGCAAGCTGAATTCGACGAGGCGGTGGAAGCTGCTAAAGAGGCCTTCCCTGACTGGCGCAGGACGCCTCCGTTGGCCCGAGTGCGATGCCTCTTTAGGCTGAAGGAATTGATGGAGGAGAACTTTGAGGAGCTCAGCCGGATTCAGACGATGGAGCACGGCAAAACCATCGACGAGTCCAGGGGTGAAACCCGGCGCGGAATTGAAATGGTTGAGGTAGCGACCGGGATCCCATCGCTGATGATGGGGTATAACCTGGAGGACATCGCAACGGGCATGGACGAATATCTCATCCGGCAGCCATTAGGAGTTTTTGGAATCATCGGCCCTTTCAATTTCCCATTCATGGTGCCCCTGTGGTTCGCGCCCTTTGCCGTCGCCACCGGCAACTGCGTCGTCCTCAAGCCCTCCAGCGAAGATCCGCTCAGCCAGATCAAAATCGTCGAGCTGGCTGAGGAGGCGGGTATCCCGCCGGGCGTGTGGAACGTTGTCAACGGTGGCAGAACGGTCGTGTCGCGGATGTTGGAGCATCCCGACATCAAGGGGGTGTGCTTTGTGGGATCGACGCCGGTGGGAAGGGACGTCGTCTACAAAGGATGCGGCAACACTGGCAAGCGGGTTATTGTTATGTGTGGCGCGAAGAACTTTGCACTGGTGATGCCGGACGCCGACATAGACCGGACGATCGCCGCGTGTATGACGTCTTTCTACGGCAACGCCGGCCAGCGCTGCCTGGCGAACGCCAACCTCGTTGTCGTCGGCGAGGGCCTCAGCGATAGAGAATACGACGCGTTCTACAAGCAAGTGGTAGATGCGTTCGTCGCCGCAGCCTCCAAGATCAGCATGGGATATGGGCTCGACGAATCCGTTCAGATGGGTCCGCTGCGCGATAAAGGAAAGGCCGAAAAAGTCCTGGGGTACATCGAGAAAGGCATCAAAGAAGGTGCGACGCTCAGACTTGACGGCAGGGAATTCGAACTCGTAGGGGACTTGCCCGACGAGTGTTTTGTTGGCCCGACGGTTTTCGAGGACGTGAAGCTGGATATGACCATTGCCCGGGAAGAGATTTTTGGCCCGGTGGCGAATATGATAAAGGCCAGGGACCTTGACGAGGCGATCGATATGATCCACGACAATCCCTTCGGCAACGCGGCTTCCATCTTTACCGGAAACGGCAAGTGGGCGCGGGAATTCCAATACAGGGTCGAGTGCGGCAACATCGGGGTCAACATCGGAATAGCGGCCCCGATGGCTTTCTTCCCCTTCAGTGGAATGAAGGATTCCTTCTTTGGCACGCTGCACGGGCAAGGCCGGGAAGCGATTCGTTTCTTTACCGAAAGCAAAGTTGTGATTCAGAGGTGGTTCTGAGATGGAAAACGTGAACTTAACGGCTTCTGCCATCATCAGCTTCTCTAAACAGCTTGAGGATAAATCCTCAGCGTTCTATGAGGAGTTGGCTGAGAGATTTCAGGAGCATAAAGAGCTATTGCTGACCATTGCCAAGGAAGGCAAAAAGAACAAAATTCAGATCGTCAGGATCTACCAGGAGACCATCACTGACGCCCTGGAGGCCTGTTTCTCTTTTGAAGGTTTAAACCTGGGAGATTACGCGGTCGAGACGACGCTAGTAGAAGGCGTCAGCTACGCCGAGGCCATCGAATTGGCCATAGCGATTGAGGAAAAAGCCTGCCGGTTCTACTTGGACGTAGCCGAGCGATCGCAGTCGCTGCTCGCCACGATACCAAGCGCGTTCAAGAGAGTAGCAAAGAAAAGAAACAAGCGCAAGGGTAAATTGCAGTCAATACTTGACGCCGCAGAGGCCAGTGCTTGACCCCTTGCTAGTATATACGAGGAGAGAAATATGTCACTCAATCTGACGAAAACCCAAGCGCTTTTCAAGAAAGCAAATCAGTTCATTCCCTACGGCGTCAACTCGAACTTTCGCTACTGGGGACCTGAGGAAACGCGGGTCATCACCAAGGGGGAAGGATCCCACATCTGGGACGCCGACGGCAATCGTTACATTGATTACCGGCTGGCCTTTGGCCCCATCATTTTGGGCCACGGCTACCCGGCCGTCGTCGAACGGGTGAACGAGGCGATCAAAGAGGGGACGCTCTTTGCCTGGACCACGCCCTGGGAGATAAAGGTGGCGGAGCGCATCGTCCGTATGTGCAACGTGGACAAGGTGCGCCTGACCAACACCGGCACTGAAGCGACGATGCACGCCCTGCGCATCGCGCGAGCCCACACCAACCGGGAGAAATTTATCAAGTTTGAAGGGCAGTACCATGGCATGGTGGATTATTTCTTGTTCAGCACAGCATCCTCATCGCTGGGTCAGATAGGTTCACGCCGCAGCCCTATCAACGCTCTGACGACCTCGGGCATTCCCAAGGACATCACCCGATACGTCATCAACCTGCCCTTTAACGACTTTGAGCGGCTGGAAGAGACTGTCGAAGCCAGATGGCACGACCTGGCGGCCATCATCGTCGAACCGATGCTGGGCAACTCTGCCGGCATTATGCCCAAGCCCGGTTGGCACGCAAAGCTCCGCGAGCTGTGCACAAAGTACGGCATTGTGCTGATCTTTGACGAGGTCAAGACCGGTTTCCGCATCGCCAACGGTGGTGCGCAAGAGTATTTTGGCGTGCAGGCCGACCTGGTAACCTATGCCAAGGCGATGGGCAACGGCTTTCCTATCGCCGCCATCGCCGGCAAAGAAGAGGTGATGATGACCATCGAGCCGGGCAAGGTCATCCACGGCGGCACCTACTCGGGCAACGTGGTCGGGGCCGCCGCCGCCGCCGCGACCCTGGAGCTGTTGGAGACACAGCCCATCATCGAGACGATCAACCAGCGGGGCAAGGTCCTAATGAGCGGCCTGAGCGAGATCCTGTCCGACGCGAGCATCCCCCACGCTGTCCTGGGCCTGCCACCTATGTTTGGCATGATCCTGGGTACAGACAAAGCGCCGAGCGATTTTCGCGGCTACCTGGGCGGCGACGCCGAGTTGTACGAAAAAATCATGATGGAGCTGATCGCCCGAGGTGTGCAACCTGAATCGGACGGCCGCGAGCCTTGGTTCCTCTCTTACAGCCACAGCGCACAGGATGTGGCGGACACGCTGACAGCGTTTGAGGAGGCGGTAAAAAACGTGAAACGTAAATCGTGACCACGTCACGAATCATGTCTCACGCATCACGCAGATAAGGAGGCTGCTATGCCCTACGGATACCACGGCAAAATTCTGCATGTAGACCTGACTACGGGCAAACTGGAGAAAGAAAAGCCTGAGGAGACTTTCTATCGCAAGTATATGGGCGGGAGTGCGATGGGGGCCTACTACCTTCTGAAGCACACCCCGCCTGGGGCCGACCCTCTAGGGGTGGAGAATACCCTGAGCCTGATGACCGGCGTCGTCACCGGCGCGCCTTTCCCCGGGCAGTCCCGCGTTACTGCCACTGCCCATTCTCCCGTCACCGGCCTCGTCGGCGACTCGCAGTCCGGAGGATTCTGGCCGGCGGAACTCAAGGCCGCTGGCTTTGACGGCATCGTCATCCACGGTCATGCCGAGCGGCCCGTTTACCTGTGGATACACGACGGGGAGGCGGAACTGCGAGACGCCGCCCATCTCTGGGGGCGTTTTACCGCCGAGGTGGAGGACGCCATCCGAGAGGGCCTGGACGACAAGCGTATCCAAGTCCTTCAGTGCGGTCCGGCGGCTGAGCAGGGGGTTCTCTTTGGTGCGCTCATTAGCCATGCCAACCGTGCTAACGGACGCACCGGTATGGGCACGGTGATGGCCT
>CBFDAD010000158.1:0-4856 GCA_965602705.1 uncultured bacterium | reverse complement strand
CCGGGTTAACGGCACCAAAATACTCAAAAAAACAACCCAACTTACCATCAAGGCCGGGGCCAGACCAATCTGCGCCTGAGCGAGACGGCAGGTCGCCATCATCGGGATCATTGCCACCATCAACGTCGGGATCTGGCGGCCAATAGTCCACAAGCTGTGACGGCCTTCATAAGTTGCCACCACGCCAACCATAGGGAAAACGGTCGTAAAGCCCTGCAGAAAACCCTTGATGACAACCAGGAACAAGATCACTCCCATGATGACCGGTAATTTCAGCCACACCGGCAAAAGGCTGCGATAACTCGGCTCGCTGCGATCCGGGAGTTTCAGCACGAGCCCCACAGCCAGTGCGTACATGCCAACACTCACCAGCCAGAAAGCATCATCGGTGTTGGGCAAAACGGGGGCCAACAGCGCGCCAAGCGCACAATAGCCAAGAGCAGAAAGGGCAATAGCCGGGACAATTGGCACACGCAGTCTTTGATTTAGGACTCTGACTCCCTGAGCATAAAGGAACAGCAAGAGCAGACCGAGGACATTGGTCGCGCCGACCGGCCGCCCGCCAGCCCGCGGCGCCACCGTGAACGGACTGGGCAGCGATAGCACAAAGGCTTTCCATCTTGGCTGGGGCAGGTAAGCCAAAACCGTGGCTTGAATTGAAACGACGACCACCAAGAGCACATCCCACGGCCCGATACGGACATGCATCGCGCTTGCTGTTCCTTTAACTGTTATGACCTACAATCCTAGCTCGTCTGCCACCCAGGTCAGCCCCAACTCCTCCAGCTTCGCTCGCGCGGGCGTACCCGTAGCGACGTCCCAGCCAGCCATCGCGTAATACAGGTCCTTGGCTTTCTCAAAATTCTCCTTATCCACAGCCCATCCGTCGCTAGGACCACCGACCAGCCCCTTATACAGCTTCTTGGGGAGCTGGTCGGCCTCACGCCCGATGCCTTCGCGGGCGTTAAAGGCGCGCAAGAGATTCAACCGTCGCTCACCGACCTTCATCAACTCCCACAAGCTCACGTCCCAGCCGGTGACGGCTCGGGCAAGGTCCACCATCTGGCTCGGTCCGTAGAGGTGAAAAGACGGCCCCCACACAAACTGGCACAAGTTGACCGTGTCCAGAAAACTGTAAAAATACTCGGTGTACAGGGCAAAGCGTACCTTTGCGCTGTTCAGCGTTGTGCTGGGCTGCGGGTCCATCAGGTCCAGTTCGGCCAGGCGGTCAGAGTACTCCTCGTAGGAAGGGTCGTGCTCGTGAGATTGGTGGTCAGCGCCAAAGGGATTGACAGCGTAGATCAAAGCCAGGCTGCGCTTGACACGCGGCATGTGAGCTGGCAGCTCCTGTTGTTTGACGGTTACCACCAAATCCTCGGTGCCCTTGCCAATCTTGGCGGCCGCCCGCGCCGACCCCTCAGCCAGCAGGTCGCCAAAGCCTTCGCGCTTGGCGATCATCTCGGTCATCTTGACCATGGCGTCGGCGTTCCCAAAGCGCAACTCAATCCCACCGGTGTCCTCGGTCGTGATGAGACCCTCTTCAAAGCAGTCCATAGCCCAGGCGATGGTGGCGCCACAGGAGATGGTATCCATACCGTACTGGTTGCAGAGCTGGTTCGCATAAGACACGGCGACCAGGTCGTCCACGCCACAATAGGAACCAAGCGTGGCAATCGACTCATACTCTGGCCCGCCATAATGAGGATCAAGCTTGTAGGGGCCTGCAGTGTTTTCAACCTCGCGTTTGCAGCGAATGACGCAAGAATAGCACGTGTCCCGCTTCTTGAGAATCGTATCGTACAGCGCCTGGCCATCAATGGTTTCCCAACCTTCGAACACACCGCTCTCCCAGTTGCGCGTTGGTAAACCGCCAGCCGTCTGCTGGCCACCCAAAACCCCGGCGGTACCTAGCAACCCCAGACTAGCGACGTCCGAGTCCTCAAAGTTCTTCGCACCCCACTTGGCGAGTTCGCTGAGCGCATCCTTGTCGGCAATAGGGGGACGCATCTTGCCACGCACGGCCACCGCTCTGAGGTTCTTGCTAGCCATCACCGCACCCATACCGGTGCGCCCATTGGCCCGATTGGACATGCTCATGATCGCCGCAAAGCGCACCATTTTCTCCCCGGCCGGGCCGCACTGCAATACCTCGATCTTGGGATCGCCCAGCTCTTCCTTGATCTGCGTTTCAACCTCGCCGGTGAGTTTGCCCCATAGATGGCTGGCGTCGCGCAACTCGGCCTCGCCATCGTGCAGCCAAAGGTAAACCGGTTTCTCGGCCTTGCCCTTGACGACGATAGCGTCGAATCCCGCAAACTTGCACTCGGCGGGCCAAAAACCGCCGCCTTGGGCATCTCCCACCCCACCCGTGAGCGGCGACTTGGCCGTGGTCGTCACGCGGCTCTGACCGGAAACGGGCGCCCCGGTCAACACGCTCAAGGACAAGGTCAACGTGTTGTCCGGTCCCAACGGGTCGGCCCCGGCGGGCGTATTCTTGAGCAGGTAATACGTCCCCAAGGCACTGCCACCCATGTAATGCCGGTAGAACCTTTCGTCGGGCTCCTCGATCTGCAACAGCCCTTTCGTCAAGTCAACGTGCAATATTTTACCGTGATATCCGTATGGCATTTTTCCCTCCCAATTTATCTTTGGCTAATGGATCCGGATCTAATGGGCTACGTAGCCCATCCCGAAAAATGGTCTTTGATCAAAGAAACTGCCTGGGCACCGTTTCAACCCAGTCCGCCGCGTAAGACGGCGGCGATTTCACGCCATCGCCCCGAACCGGGTGAGCAACAGCGCCGTCATCTTGGTAGCATCGGCCAGATCAGGGATGCGGATGTGCTCGTCAGGCGCATGGATTCGCGAACCGTGATAACCTGGTCCGGCCGGTGCAAAGAACAAGGAACTCGTGACCTCGTCCACCAGTACGTCCATGGGTGCGGTGCCAGCAGTGTTGATCTCGATTGCCGGGGAACGGCCATAAAACTCTTCAGCCGCAGCCACTGCCGTTTGCACCCAGGGATCGTCAACGGGTGTACGCACCGGTCGCTCGTGGGCCGCTATAGGCTTTATCGCAATATCGGTGAAACCATGGCGATCCAGGTGAGCGCGCAGTTGAGCCAGCACCTCCTGCGGCGTCTGATCCGGCACCAGGCGAAAGTCTAGCTTGGCTCGGGTCTTGGCAGGCAGCACCGTCTTTAGGCCAGGGCCAGTGTAGCCAGCTTCCAGACCACAAATATTGCAGGTGGGCGCACCGTACAGCCGTTCCCGCCAGGCGTAACCTTTCAAGTCATCCAGGAAAGCCTCCAGCCCCAAAGCCTGGCGTAATGCCTCTGCTTTGTCCGCCATCGCTTCCAGGACCGCGCGCTCCTGCGAGCTCAATGGACGTACCGGGTCGTAGAACCCCTTTAGCGCCACCCGGCCATCGTCACCCCACAGAGTCGCCAGGGCACCCACCAGTCGCCAGGCAGGATTGGGCACCACTGCAGCGTAAGCCGAGTGCGCGTCCACTTGGGCAGCCTGCGCCGACAACTCCACGTATAGCATCCCCTTGACGCCCAACACGAGCGATGGCGTTCTGTTCGGACCCAGCCCACTCCCCTCGCTTAAGCACAGGTCGGCCGCCAAACGCTCCTTGTACTTGCGTACTGCGGCAGGAAAGTGAGGGCTGCCGCTCTCCTCCTCGCCGTCTACCACAAACTTGATCGACAGGGGCAGCTCGCCTCGCACCTCGCGCAAGGCAGTAATGGCTTCCAGGCGCACAGGCAGGTCCCCCTTGTCGTCACTGGCACCCCGGGCAAATAGCTTCCCGTCACGACGCGTCGGCTCAAAAGGAGGCGAGGTCCACTCGTCCAAAGGATCGACGGGCTGCACGTCATAGTGGTTGTAATAAAGCAGCGTATGCGGCGAACGCCCAGCGATCTCGCCGTAAACCAGCGGTGGCCCACCGTCCGTGGGCAGAATCTCGACGCAGAGTCCGTACTCGCGCATGACCGTCGCCACCAACTCTGCCATCTCTTCCAAACCCCTGCCCTCGGCCGAGACACTCGGCTGCCGGCAGAGCCGTTCCAAAAGGGTCAACGCCCGCTCGGCGTGCGTCTCTATATAGGCATAGACTTTATCCATCAAAGTAACTCCTCATATTGTGTGATGCTTTGCCTGTTGCGAATGTCCTGCTCGTTGTTCCATGTACCGCAGCACTTTGTCCCAATCGCAATACGTTCCGCCCACCATCCGGTCGGGAACCGTCTCATGCCCGTGCCGGTCCGACCCACCGGTTTTGACCAGCCCCAGGCGATCTGCCACCCGTGCATAGTATTCCCGCTGAGTAGTGCTATGCACGGGGTGAAAGGCTTCTACGCCGTCGAGTCCTGCGGTTGCCAGTGCCGCGATCGCTTCTGCATCGAAGCGGTAAAACTTGTCATCAGGATCAACGCCGGGATGCGCCAGCACGGCGATGCCCCCAGCCTGGTGCACGGCTCGAATAACCTCTGAAATCGGCGGGTAAAAACACTCGGTAACCTTCAGGTCTTCTCCTATCAGGGCCACATAGTCCTTTAGCCTAGACACCTTACCTTGGTTAAGCAACACGCGATACAGCGCAGAACCACGATATCCCCCAGCGAGCGCCTCAGCGTCGTGCTCCGCAACGGTCACTTCCAGGCCTCTGTGCCGCAAGCGTTCCATCAGCATTAGCTCAGCTCTTCTTCGCCCCTGCCACACTCTATCGACGAGAAAGGTTTCCAGCGTCGGCGCAGCGCCACTGGGGAAATAGCCCAGAACGTGGGCGTTCTCTCCCCGCCACGAACTATTGATCTCGATACCCGTCAGGAATGCCACGCCATAGGTTTCCG
>CBFDAD010000157.1:0-4875 GCA_965602705.1 uncultured bacterium | reverse complement strand
TAGTAGGTGGCACGCTTGTCGCCAACCTTGAGTAAGACGTCCTTTCGTACCAGGTCAACCAGGTCACGCCGCAAAGTCTCGGGGTGAACCTCCGGACAGAGGGTCTGAAATTCCCGATTGGTGATGTGACGATGGCGCGACAAGAACGTCAGAGCTTTTTCCTGTCGAAGATTAAGTTCCAAGTGTCTGTAAGCGCTCAAATCAAGAGATTCCTCAGCCTTCGACGCGCCCCCGTCATGAGACGACCTCGGCGTAAGCTGCGGCGCATCGTCTGATCCCAGCAAAGTTACACGGAATCCACCGGCCGTCTCTTCAAAGCGTGGGGCAGGCAACCGGTACTCACCCATCAGGCGAATCATGCGGTCAATGCCATAGCCCAGACGCTCAATGAAACCCATGTCAGCCAGAACCTGCACGATCACCTCATTGCGCGAAAAGCGTTCATCGGCGATATTGTCTACGGTAACAGGACCAGGCAGATGGCCGGGGCTGGTGACCTCCAATCGATCGGCAAACAGGAAAGCGCGAATCTGATCACCACTGATGCCATAGTCACGGTGGGCGACCGCGTTGACCAGCGCCTCCCGCACCGCTTCAGGTGGATACTCAGGCCACTCTTCCCGCTTCAGGCTGGTCCCCATTTGCACCACAGCACGCATTTGGTCCACGAGAAAAGCCTCGGCCTGGCGCAGTTGATGGGGCAGCGTACCGCCGATCGTCTGGCGCACAAAGGCATCGCTCATCTCGCGGCCACTAAAGCGCGCAGCTTCAATTTCAGCGCCCCTCACCCAGCGTTGTGGGTCACACCCAAAGAGGAGCAAACCAGCAAAAGTTGGCAGCCTATCGTCTCCCCGTTCCGCCAAGCAACCACGTCGTAAAAGAGCTTTCTCGGGAGAGACGTCTCTCAACGCATCTATCTCCTGCGTAAAAGTCGCGACAGTTTCCCAGTCCAAATCGTCGAGGGTGACACCCTTGGGGATTTGCGCCTCCCAACTTAACTCACCGCGAGCCATCATCAGGCGCCGCAGCGCAGAGGGTGATAGGGAACGGTTACGCGCACCATCGCGAATCAGGTACTGGCCGTCGATGCTATAGACGTGCGGCAGACCAGGCGGCACAGTAATGACTAACAGTGCGCGTCCATCCAGGGTTATTACTTTGGGCAAAGGGATGATAAGCGGGGGAGTCACGCTCAGAGCAGCTTCTAGTGCCAGACTCATCGTGGCTTGGGGATCGGGCAACCCCTGGAATCGCCCGCTTCTAGGCGTCAAACCGACCAACACCGCCCCCCCGGTGCTGTTAGCCATCGCCACCAGCGACGCCGCCAGCGTTGGCGCTAGCACATTCTGTGGGTGCCAGTCCAGCTTCGGTCCCTTTCCCTGGCTGATAAGCTCCTTCCAACGAGGTTCCGCGACTTCCACATTCCTCTCCAAAGCTGCCCAGGATGGACGGTCAGGGCGTGAGATACCCATCCCCTCCGGGAGTGACGCCCGCCAAACGCCACGTGCCATTGCTTTGCCTATTGAGGCTCCAGGTGAGCGTAGTTGATGTCTCCTTTTGGTTCTTCTTGTCAACGCACACCACTTGAACCACCACGTTGACGGTCGAGCGTTTGTCGGCTTCATAGGCCATTTGTTTGACCATCACTCGCGACACATCTCCATGCCTCGATGCGCAACCGCATACGTTCTCGCCACATGTCCGACCCATCTCCGCCCAGATTTCTGGCTCAACGTATTTCTCGATCTCGTCTCGCTTGGTAAAGTTCTGATAAAAGGCCAATACCAGCTTTTCTGGGAGCTTGACCTCGCTTGGTTCTTTGGGCAGCCCCGCCCAAAAGATGATTTCCGCTTCCCTCGGCGGCAGCAGTTGACCAAATGGGTCATCAACGTGCCGCACCTCCCGGCTATAGTAACGACCTGCGGCAGGCTTGTAAAGCTCTTGGGTAGCCAAATCACTACGATCGTCCAACCTGCGGATGACCTTTGCCTCGTCCAGCTCTATCTCGATCTTATCGCCGCGAAAGTGGCCCAAAGGCACAAAGCTACCTTCCACTTTCAGGTCCTTCCGCCAGCGAAAGATGGCCACACCCACCGTCTCTTTGTCACGCTTGTCCAGAATGATCAGTTCTTCAGCTCGGGGATCCCCACCGATTACATCTCGCATTTCAGCGTCGCATTCATAGAGGCAAAGATATCCTTGACTCGGCAGCCAAAGTAGTTCAGGGACAAGCACAGGCGGCAACCGGCTATCCGGGTTTTCCTCAGGCCGGTAGACAGCCGCCACGGTGGGGCTGCCCTTCAAGTTCTTTTCAACCAGGTCCACGTGGTAAAAAACCAGCCATTCTTTTGTACCGTTGTCCACCAAGTCGAAGCGTCGCGCTCGACCGACGGGGGAAAGAGCTTCGGGAAAGATCTCGACCAGTTCAACCTCCGGTTTCTCTTGCGCTCGGAAGAGACCACAGCCACTCAGGGACAGTGCAAGAAGAACCAGCGCTATCGAAAAGTGGATTTTCACCCTTTGCATCTTCATCCTGCCCTCCCTCTGCTCATAGCTCACGTTGGACCATGGGCCTCAACCCGCCTAAAAGCAAAACTCGGTAGATCGAATATGTCACCCTTTTTGCTCGGCCAGGACCCAGCGCCGCACAGCTTTGTCACCAGATCCTGGTCAGAGACGGGGATCTGGCGATCCCCTTTGAGCAGTTTTGGATCTACTGAGACTGGCCCTCGCCCGCGCCACGGAGGCTCAAGCTGACTCGGGCACCAACGCCCGGGACAACACCTCATCCATAGACTGTACCAGCACCATGTTCAACGTACGCCGAACCCGCTTGGGTATTTCAACCAGGTCTTTTTGATTGCGCTGCGGCAACACCAGATCCTTGATACCGGCGCGGTGGGCGGCTAAAACCTTCTCCCTGACGCCACCAACGGCTAGCACCCGCCCACGTAACGTAATTTCGCCAGTCATGGCCACCTCACGTCGCACGGGGTGGTTAGTCAGAGCCGATATCAGCGCTGTCGCCATTGTAACGCCGGCCGAAGGGCCGTCTTTGGGAATCCCCCCCTCAGGCACGTGGATGTGAATATCAAGCTTCTCAAAGATGGTGGGATCGATGCCAAAGTCTTTGGCCCGTGACCGGCTGTAGCTGAGAGCAGTCTGGGCTGACTCTTGCATCACTTGACCCAATTGGCCTGTGAGGGTCAACGTACCTTTGCCATCCATCAAAGAGACCTCAACGGGCAACAAGTCGCCCCCGGACTCGGTCCAGGCAATGCCGGTAGCCACTCCGATCTGATCACTCTCCTCGATGCGCCCAAAAGTCTGACGGGGAGGTCCCAGGTAGCGCCAGAGGTTCCCTGCTTTGATGGCGCGTGCGTAACGTTTGCCCTCAGCCACCCGGCGTGCCGTCTTGCGACAAACGGCCGCGATTTCCCGCTCCAGGTTGCGTACCCCGGCCTCATAGGTATACTCGCGGATGATAGCCCGCAAGGCATCCCGAGAAAAACGCAGTTGGCCAACTTTGAGGCCGTGCTCTCGAATCTGGCGCGGGATCAAAAACTTTGATGCAATCTCAATCTTTTCCTCCTCGATGTAGCCCGGGAACTCGATCACCTCCATGCGGTCTCGCAAAGCTGGCGGGATCGGGTCGAGTACATTGGCCGTCGTAATGAACATCACCTGGGACAAGTCATAGGCGACCTCGAGGTAATGATCAGAAAAGGCGTGATTCTGCTCCTGGTCGAGCACCTCTAATAGCGCCGCTGCCGGGTCGCCACGAAAGTCGAGGCCCAATTTATCAATCTCGTCCAGCATAAACAAGGGGTTGATGGTGCCCGCCCGACGCATGGTCTGGATAATGCGACCAGGTAATGCACCGATTTAGGTACGCCGGTGGCCACGAATCTCTGCCTCGTCACGAACGCCCCCCAGACTGATACGCACAAACTTGCGTCCCAGCGCTTCGGCAATGGAACACCCCAGGCTGGTCTTACCAGTGCCAGGCGGACCGACAAAACACAGAATGGGACTGCGTGCCTCGTCCGTCGTCAGGCGACGGACAGCAAGGTACTCCAGAATGCGTTCTTTGGCTTTGGGCAGCCCATAGTGCCGATCCTCAAGCACCTGAGCGGCGTGGACTATGTCCAGATTGTCTTCGGTGACCGCGCTCCAGGGCAATTCTAGTAGCCAGTCAAGATAGGTGCGCAGAATGCCCACTTCGGGCGAAATGGACGGCATGGATGCCAACCGTCTCAATTCACGCTCCACCCGGGCTTGCACCTCGTCAGACAGTTCAAGTTCAGCGACTTTTGCTCGTATTTCATTGAGCTCTTGTACGTGCGGATCACCCTCGCCCAGTTCGCTTTGGATGACCTTCATTTGCTCGCGGAGGAAAAGTTCTCGTTGACCTTTGTCTACCTCGCGCTGCACGCGCACGTGAATCTGGTCTTCTAACTCTAATACTTTTAGCTCTTTGCCCAGCATGATGCTCAGCAGCTGCAAACGAGAGGGCGGATCTGCCAACTCTAGCATGTCCTGGCGCTCTTTTAGCGTCACATCCAGCGTTTGTGTGACCACATCGGCCAACCTGCTTGGGTCATCAATGTTAAGAGCATAGATATAGGCGTCTTCGGAAAGATTGCGGTTCAGTTGCACCATTTTTTCAAACATGGCCAACACAGCCCGCATCAATGCCTGGGTCGCAAGCGGCTTGTCGGTCGGCTCCCAAATCGGGCGAGCACGTACACGAAGAAAAGGTTCCGTCTGCAAAAAGTCGACAATTTCGACTCGACGTTCCCCCTGAATTAGCACGCTGGCGGTCCCATCGGGCATGCGGAGCATACGCCCCAACGAGACGTACGTGCCAATGGT
>CBFDAD010000156.1:0-4879 GCA_965602705.1 uncultured bacterium | reverse complement strand
CCCCCCTACCCAGCAAGCACCTGTGGCGCTACGGCGGCGTCATTGCGATAGGCGGGGCGGCCAATTCCAGCCCACTGGTCGTCACCAACGGTCAGGCCTATTACGTCAACTATGGCTGGCTCTACGCGCTGGGGCCCGCCGACCGTGGCTATGACCCCGATGGTGTCAATCCGCTCCCCTTCACCTCCCGTGATGGTCGTGCCCATACGTTGACCTATCCCCGCTCCGACGCACCGACCTACGACGAGGTCAAAGCCGAGGTCGAGGCGCGAGTCGCTGCGATCATCGCCGCTGGTCATCTCGATCCGATCGCCAGGTTTGAACACCCAGGCAACGACCTTGAATATAATGAGGCGAGACCCTTTCAAACCTTCGGCCACGAGGCAGACCTGGTCCGAGTACTGTCCGGGGCGTTGAGCTATGTATCACCAGGATTGCAGAGTGACTTGCGTACCTATCTGGCCAATGAGGCACGGGACTATCTCTTCAATCCAGACGAGTACGCCTACCATTACGACTGCATCCGCTACAGTGGTGGATTCACCACCGACTGCGATGGGCAGTGGTGGCCAATTGACACACGCTGGCTGGCCGACAATGATAACCTGGTTGGCGAGCGCCTTTACACCATGTGGGCCTACGCCAACGCCACCAGTGACTGGTCCTACGTTAGCGACTACTGGGACAGTTTGATCAAGCCCCAGTTCCAGGAGTTCGTGGATGCCTACAACCCAGCACGGGGCTTTGCCGAATTCGAGCATTGGCACGTCAGGCGACTCAGCGTCAACAGTCAGATCGGCGCTGCCCTGGGCACGCTCAAGATGGCTGAGCACCTGGGGGATGCGACGACTCAATATCAGGCTCAGACTCTGTTGAACAACTTGTTAGACGGTCGAATCGATCTGGCGTACTTTGTTCAAGACCTCTACGACGAAGGCAGTTTGACACCGGCCACGATCCGCCTGGATTCGGACGGCACGCTGAACAACGACGACATCATGACCTACTATAACAACGGGGGCAATCTCATCCCCTACGCCGAGGTTCGAAACAGGGACACCGACGTGCGTCAAGTCCATTGGTGGGACGATTATGACTATCAGGTTCATGCCAGCGCCGGCTTTATGCATTATCAGGCGCTCGTGGGCTACGTGCCTCTGTACCCCGAGCTTGCGACGGAGCTTCGCAATCAGCTCTTTTCAGAGACCGAACAATATGTCAAGAGTTACGAAATCAATGACCCCTGGTGGTGGCTGACCGACCTGGGCCATCACAAGTCAGCCGGTGGCGAACACCTTTACAACAGCCCCACACTGGCCTATAGCATGTTCCAGACCAAAGCCTGGGTGTTGCAAGAGGACTGGGACACCCTGCGCCGCCAACTGCCCCTCCCCTACAGCGCAGCGGGGATGTATGATCTGTATCGTCTGCACAACCTCGTCACCTTGCTTGAGCTATACGACGGCTCGGACTCGGATCTGAGCACATCGACCAAGAGCGCAACGCCCAAGGTGACCTGGCAAGGCGACCAAGTACATTACACCATCGATCTGATCCGCACCGGCGCGCCGCTGACCCAAACAGTGCGGCTGACTGACACCCTGCCGGTAGGCCTGAGCTACGTTCCCGGTTCATTGACCCCAGCCGAGGCAGTTTACCAGGACGGCCAGATCACCTGGTCGGGCTATGTGAGCGACACCGCCCAAGTACGCATCGAATATGCAGCGTTGGTGTCTGTGTCCGACGTCAGGGCCCTGACCAATTGGGTCGAGATAGAAGGCGACCCGGAGGGTCTTTTGACTCGCTCCGCGACCATTATCGCTAACGGCTACTCTACCTATTTGCCACTCATCATGAAAGCGGGGACACATTCGTCGCCACCCTCACCCCCACCCGCCGCCTCATCCCGCCGTGTGAACATCCCTTACTTTTCCGACGAGGTAGACTGGGCCCAAACCGCTATCTTTTGGTTGGGCAAGAACGAACAAGGAATACCCAGCCGAAATTATGCCGACGTGCGTGTAGCTTACACGGCCGAAGCACTCCGCGTCCGTGTCACCGCCATCGACTATTACCTGTGGTACAAAGTGAATCCAACCAGCGAGGATGACCTGACGCAATACGACGGCGTCGCCATTTTCCTGGACACCGCTGCTGACCGGTCCGCAGCGCCGCAAGCAGACGACTATACCTTCCTGGTCGGCGCCCATTACTGGCCCTACGAAAACGCTGTCGAGTACCATCGCCAGGCGCGTGGCACGGGCGCAGGTTGGGACTATACCTGGACTGGGGGTTGGACGGACTATACGGCCATGCAGTGGGAAAGCGACCCTGGCCCCAACGACAACAGCGGCGACTTGGATTACGGTTGGACCGTTATCTATACCATTCCCTGGGAGACGTTGGGGTATTCAGGTCCGCCGAGTGAGGGGACGCTATGGGGGCTGGGGGTTTTGCTCTACGACCGTGACGAAGAGCCGCCTGCCGGCTCTGTTACGTCGGAGCGCTGGACGGAGGCCTTTGATGCGAACAGCCCCGCTACCTGGGGCGAATTGCACTTTGGCTACGCCGACTACGAGCCGCCACTCGCCGTGCCGCAAGGCAGCACAACCATTCGCGCCGCCTCGCCAGAGGACAACACGGTCGAGGACGCATGGATGGGCGGTGGTGGGTGGTGCGCTGGCGGTCACGAGGGCGGCAGTGAGATCAATCACGGCGACGACGGTGCCCTTTTTATCGGCACCGAAACCGCGCCTACGCATTTCCCTTGCTTTAACAAATCCTACTTGCGTTTCTCCCTCGATGATCTCCCGCCAGGCAAGACCATCATCTCGGCCAGCCTGACGTTGCATCTGTGGGGGCACGCTGGGGAGACGGAGGGCCTGGCCCAGCCCTCCTGGGTTCACCTGTTCACGATTGATGACCCCTGGGAAGAGATGACCATCCACTGGAACAACGCCCCCCTGGCCTACGAAAACGTCTCTGCCATTTGGGTTTACCCGTACAGCGGCGATCGCGCAGATCCCGAATGGCCCGGTGACGCCTACGACTGGGACACGACCCAGGCTGTGGCAGAAGCTTACGCCGAAGGCCGCCCGGTCAGCGTGGCAATCTATGGCTCCGACACCGATCAGCATAGCAGCAAGTACCTGATCGCATCTGAAATCGGCGACTGGAACGAAGAAGGCCGCCCCACGTTAACCGTCGTCTGGGGACAAGCCCAAGCTATGTTAACCGAGCCGGTTCGGCCCGCGACTGTAACCAGCAATCGGGACACGGCTGTCCTCACCACCGGCGGCGACCACGTTTCCGGTGACACAGCTTTCGCTAACGTGAAGGGCTACCCTCCCTATCTACCACTGGCGATAAAACATTGACCGCTTTCTAACCGGAAATAAACCCCAGGGCCAACCGAAATCTAACACTTTGTTGTTATGCTATCTAAGCTGAACCTTGGTTACGCTGTGAATGGCACGGCAACATTGGCATGCTAAGACTAGTTGGACGCCAGGACACTATGAAAGCGGATTTGACTAACACGGCTCACATTGCTTCGACCCCACGGATCGACCAACACTCATCCTCTCAACGACACTCCCTGGATCTACCGCTGGCCCTTTTTTTGATCAGCGCTCTCGTCGGATTGTGGGCTGCCTATGATCGCAGCCTGAGCTGGCCACTACTGGCGACCCTGCTGGTAAGCCTGGCACTCTATCTGGCTATCACCTGGCCCAACATATCCGCCGTTGCCCTGCGCCACCTGGCCTGGGTCCTGCTCTTTGCCCAAAGCGCCGTGGTATTCTACTTTATCACTCAATTCAACCACCTGGGTTACCCCGTCAAGATGGATTTTGTCTCGCGCCTGGGCCGTTTGACGGGTAGCTTGTTTCCAGCCTGGGGAGGCTTTTATCCGCAGCCCAACGCCCTGGCGACCTTTATTGAAGGCGGACTGCCATTAGCAGCCGGCCTTTGGTGGTCAGCTCGCGAGCGTCGGGAACGCCTGGTGGCGGGCTTTGCCTTCATCCTGCTCAGCTATGGTCTGCTGCTAACGGCTTCACGAGGTGCTTGGATGGCTGTGACAGCCTGCGGAGGACTGGCGTTGATATTGTGGGGCGGGAGCAAGTTCTCACCCCGATGGCAGCGCGTGAGCTTATGCGCACTGGTCGGGCTGGCGTTGACGGTTGGCGTTGGGGTGCTACTGATTGGCCCAATGCACATCCCTGGGCTGGCCTCGGCCCTGACGCGCGCCCAAGACCGGCTCGAACTGTACAAGAACAGTCTGCACCTGATCCGCGACTATCCCCTGCTGGGCATTGGTCTGGGAGACACCTTTGCCCTGGTCTACAGCAAATATATTCTGCTCATCCCCTACGCCTATCTGACCTATGCCCACAACTTGCCCCTTTCCATTTGGCTGAACCAAGGCTTACTGGGACTGGTCAGCTTTGGCTGGATGTTGCTCATTTTCTACAGACTTTTTTTCCGGCAGGCGCGCCAAGGCCAGGGCCCACCCTTGTTCTGGGGTGCGGCCTTGGGCGTGACAGCTATGCTGCTGCACGGCCTGACCGACGCACCCCAGTACGCCGATAGCCATTGGGCGATGCCGGTCTTTTACGCCCTACTGGGACTGGGCATGGCAAATATGCGACTGAACGATTTACCGGTCAAGAAACCAAGACGGCGGTTTGCGTTAGCCACTTTGATCGTCGTTGCCCTGGGCATTGGGAGCCTGTTCTTGCTCCCCGACACCTTATATGCTAATATAGGCGCTGTTCACCACGCGCGCGCCGACCTATCCCCCTCCATGGACGACCTTACGCGCCAGCAGACGCTAGATCAAGCCACCCGCTATTACCAGCGGGCGCTAGCGATCGATGGG
>CBFDAD010000155.1:0-4880 GCA_965602705.1 uncultured bacterium | reverse complement strand
AGCCCAACTCGAGCACGCCGCCTCCAAAGTGCTGGGTGATCAAGATGGGTCTCAAGGAAGCAGCAGCGCCCCCAAGCATGTTGCTCAGCGTGCCGACGAGTGAGAACATCACCAGGCCCTTCCACCCCCAGACAACACGCAAACCCTCACGCATGTCGGCCAACACCGAGGGCTTGGCGCGCGCCGTCGGCGGGGATTCTTTGCGGATGGGTTGCGGGATGGAGATAAAGAACAACGGCGCGATGGCCAGCACGGCTGTCACCACGTCAATCGCCAGGACACCTTGCATCGGCAGCGCTCCGATCGCCAACGCCCCCAGCGGCGGCATAAAGATGCCCCCCAGGCCGTAAAGGGTCTGATTAAGCCCAGCGACGCGCGAGAGGTGTTGCTCCGGCACCATCAGCGTGGTTGAGGCCTGCATCGCGGGCCAGTGGAAAGCCCCCCCTACCGCGCGGATGAACATCAAGGCGTAGATGTGCCAGATTTGTGCGACGTCCAGGCCGAACAGCACGGCGAGCGCCAGCGTGGCCAGCGCGATCACGCCGTCGGCGACCATCATCACGGTGCGCCGGTTCCAGCGATCGACCAGCGCGCCAGCGAACGGACCCACAAAGACCTGGGGCAACAAGGCTACGATACTGGCGAGGGCTAGCACCGTCGCTGAACCGCTCGTCTGGGTCAGCCACCAGATGAGCCCGAACTGCACCAGTTGGCTGCCGAGCAAAGAAAAGGCCTGCCCCGTCCAAACAGTAAAAAATGGTCGTAGGGAATGTGCTTGTGCCTGTCTACCCATGCCGATGCTAGCTTGGCTCCTCGTCACACCATCATTCGCCCTCTTTCCCCGATGGGGGGACCAAGGGGAGGACCTCCACACTAATCTATGCCCAGTTTTGCAGCTCTATGACGTTTCCTTCGGGGTCCGTCAGGTAAACGAACGTGACCGTGCCCGCACCAGGGACCTCCAGCGAAACGACCTTGCCAATGGTTCCACCGCCCGCCCCGATTACGGCATCCCGGGCGGCTTTAACGTCGTCAACCGCAAAGGCAATGTGGGCAAAACCGGGGCGATTGACCGCGGTCTCTGGCCGTTCCCGCTGTTGGCTGTACTGAAAGATTTCCAGCGTAGGCCCTTTATCCCCATAACCTGGCAGGCTTAAGTGTACGCCGCGGATCTCGGCGTTGGGAACGCCCGTGCCGTCTTCGAGCCACTGACCGGCAAGCTCCCTTTCAGGGAGGATCGGCTGGCAGCCGAATACCTGTTCATAGAACTCCGCGAGGCGCTTCCAGTCCTGGGCGATGAGATTGGTGTGGACGAACCTTGCGTTGACAGTCATACGTCACCCCCGTTGATCTCGGATTCAAGCTGGACGGCATAAGCCTTCATGAATTCAACCAGCGGCCTCGCTAGTCGCCTGGCGGTTTCCGTGCTCAGATTGCCGTAGCAACTGATTTGAAAGTTTAGCTGATCGACAATAAAGTCGCCAATGCCCAGGCGATTTCTTCGACCTCTTGCTGGACAAACAAGCCGTTCGCCCTGAGAAACTTGGCGGCCACTTTAGCTCCTACTTGACCGTGCTTGCTTCTTTGCTCTGCAAACGGCAACCCGATGTCGTGCAAAAGCGCTGCGGCCTCGACGATCTCCAAATTCTCGAATCCCTCTGCACGGGCAATTCGCAAAGCCCAGCGCCTGACACGGTCTGCGTGCTTGAAATCGTGGGCGACTTCTCCCGGCATCGCCCGCTTGACATAGTCTTCGACGTGTTGAATGCGGTCCTTTTGCATACGGCCCTCACAGAGGTATAAATTCTAAACTGCTCTCGGAATCCGCCGCCCAAGGTTGTGTCGGCCTGGGCTTCCCCCCCGCGCCGGTGCGTCTCGATGGATTCTAGCACAATCGCAGCACAAAAGGAAGGGAGCAATTTTGACCCTTGCTATTCTACAAAAGTGTGGTAGAATATAAATGTAGGACGAAGTAGGTTTTGGCTGTAATATCGAAGGCTGCCCAGACTTGCAGAGACTGGGCAGCCCTTTTTTATGCCCGCGCTGCTTCGCCAAAAATCACACATAGTATCAAGGAGTAAAAAAGTGACTGAAAGAGAAACAGGAACCGTCAAATGGTTCAACGACGCTAAAGGATATGGCTTCATCTCTCGTGAGGCCGGAGAGGACGTTTTCGTCCATTTCTCGGCCATCGAGGGGGAGGGATTCCGCTCATTGCAGGAGAACCAGCGCGTCGAGTTCGCCGTCGAGCAGGGACCCAAGGGTCTGCAGGCCGTCCATGTGAGGGCTCTATAGCCAGGCAAAAGTGGCCTTGTGCCGCATCTGAAGGAGAAAGAAATGGCGAAAAAACTATACGTGGGTAATCTGAGCTACGAGACCACCGATGCTACCCTGTCTGAGCTCTTTGGAGCGATCGGGGAAGTTGTCTCGGTGAACGTCATCACGGATCGTATGTCAGGCCGGCCCAAGGGCTTTGCGTTCGTCGAGATGGCGGAGCAAACCGCAGCCCAAGAGGCCATCAACCAGCTCAACGACCGGGAAGTGGACGGGCGAGCCATCAAGGTAGCAGAAGCGCGCCCGAAGCGGGACGACCGAGGAGGCGGCGGACGCCGTCGTAGCTGGTAGGGTCAACCCGCTCTGACCAAGATGTAAAACCGCACGGTCTCTCTGCAGGCCGTGCGGTTTTCTGTAAAAAGACCGCTCACCTTTTGATCACCGTATACACCCAATACAGTGACGCCCCCAGCGCCGCCGCCCACAGCGGCCCCAGCGACACCAATCCCGCCTCCCCACCCCAGAACGCCACCACCACCCCCCCCAACAGCGCCAGACCTTTGCCTGCCAGCACCCGCAGTGGTTGCAGCGGGTGCCCGGTTGCATCTCCCACGCTGTCCAGTCGCCGCGCCCTGAGAACCACCGGCACGAAGGACACAACCATCCCCAACCCAATCAGCCCAGCCACCAGCGATGAGTCTTCCCCCCAACGTAGCTCCCCTGCAACGATCACCGCCACCAACGTCACGACCAACCCCAGCGCCGCAAAGAAGACCTGTCTGCGGTTACGCGACGACAACTGGCTGTCCACGAACAGGGCCAGCGCCGTTATCGCACCGTATCCCCAATTCCCTTGCATCACAAGCCACCCCCCTGACCCTAGCACAGCCAACGCGTCTAGCACTGTGGTCGACAACCCCGCCGTCTGGTTCACGACTCGCAACACCAGCAGGAGCCATAACAACGCACCAAAGTGAGGCAAGTCCCAGAGAAACAAGCCGCCAAGCGCTAAACCGGCCGCGACGAAGGCGGAGGGATTGTGATCGGGGTCGAGCTCCCGGCACAGCGCCCAGGCGAGAAACACCGCAAACCCTGCTGCGATGCCCTGGCGGACGCTTTCGACCCCTCTGCCCCCCGACAAAAGCGCAAACATCGTCCCGCCCGCCATCACAACAATGGTCAGCGCAGCGATCGCACGATTGGTGGGATAGTTGAGATCAATGGGGCGACCAATCGAGGTGAGCTTGTTCATAACGACACACAACACCGAAACCCATGGATGCGACTATGGTACGCGGGGGTATAGCTACGACGATAGGCAGTGCGGGCGCTGTCATACTGGTTGAGCCACGAGCCGCCCCGTAGCACACGCGAATCTGACAAGGCGGCGTTCTCGCGACCATCGTCCCCCCGGTAAGGATAGTCCCAGTACAGGCTTGACGTCCACTCCCACACGTTACCGGACATATCCATCAGGCCGTAGGGACTGATCCCCTGAGGATGGGCTCCTACTGGTGTCGTATCCCCTTTGCCACCTTCCTTGGTATTGCAGCGTTTTGCGTCCCACTGATCCCCCCAGGGGTAAATGCGCCCCGCAGTGCCTCGTGCCGCCTTTTCCCATTCCGCTTCGGTGGGCAGGCGATAGGGCTTGCCGGTGACCGTAGATAACCAATGACAGTAAGCCACGGCGTCGTACCAGGAGACGCCGACCACGGGATGGTTCTCTTTGCCTCTTGGGGGCCCGGCGTTTTCCCAATATCGTGGTGGGATGTGGCCAGCCGCCTGCACAAAAGCCGCGTACTGGGCGTTTGTCACCGCTGTCTTGGCAAGGTAATAGTCTGCCAGGTAAGGTGCGCTTTGGGGCTGCTCAAGCCCCCTGGCGTCCTTGTCCTTCTGAGGATCGCTGCCCATCAGGAACTTGCCGCCAGGGATGAGGATCATCTCTGGCTCAAAGTCATACCCTTTCCCCATTGCAGACGCCTGTCCGCTGACAACCGATGCCTCCCACGCCGCTTGGGTCCTTCGCAGCCGCCTCCTAAGGAACCACCGTAGCCCCCGCCAAAACATCCCTTCTGCCCACCACAACGGAGGACACGCTTCCAACGCATCCAACGCCTGTTGGATGCTTGCCAGTTCCTCCTGCAGCGGGTGGGGGGGCGTTTGCTGCCTTTGCTCCTCTAACCACGCCTCGACCTGGGTCACAGTGCGTTGCTCGTTTGACGCCTCACCATCGGTCTCAGGGTCGGGGTGCCGGATTTGGCAGCGCAGAACCAGGTCGCCGGTTCCTTTAGTGACTTTGTGGGCGTCGGATACGTTGAACATAGGAAAACCTTCTCCTCCCCTTCACCACCTACCGCGGTGGATAAGCCACGCGCACATCGCGTGATGCCCGCTAGACTCGATCCAAAAATGCTCTGAGGGGACCCGGCACCGAGCAAAATTGGATCCACTGAGACTCATTGGTTATGCTCTATCCATGTCTGGATAGCTTGCCTGACCGATCGTGTCATTTCAACAGAGAAATCCGCCGAGAATTTCCTGGCATAATGAAACTGACCTACGTTGACTGCGTCCCCAGAGTAGCGCTGAGGCCCTCTAGACTCGTA
>CBFDAD010000154.1:0-4880 GCA_965602705.1 uncultured bacterium | reverse complement strand
GAGGGTGCTGCAATATGCAGGCGACCGTTGGACGGAAGAGAGGATCCCCGATCCCGCCGATACCTCAGACGGCGCAGTATGGCAAGGTCGCGAGGCCTACAGACTAGCCCGTGAGGTCATTATGTCGGGCCGGCGGCGTTTGCAGACCGAGGCACGCGGCTGGCCATCGTTGCCAAGCGCGGGGGGGGCGCGTCCGGGTTGGCGCGCGTGTGTCTCCCTAAAGATTGAATCTCCGAGCAACCCGGGATCAGTTCAGACGCGCGACGGTGATGAATCGTCAGGCCCGGTGTTAGGTGCGCTGCTGGTGGGGGCACCGGCCGAAAAGCCTGCCGTGGACCTGAACTTGCTGACGGCGGTGGGTAATCAAATCGGTCAGGCGCTAGAAAAGTGCCATTTCTATCAGCAGGCTCGAAACCGCGGTGAAGGATTGGCGGCTCTTTACAGGATGTCCCAGGCCATCAACTCAAGTCTGGATTTGAGCGCTATCCTGACTGCCGCAATGGAAAGCGTTCGCAAAATCGTGCCGGTGGAGGCAGGTTCTCTGCTGTTGCTTGATGACTCGCTGAACCAAGCCAAGGCTGGCAAGGAGCGTCTTTTGACTTTTGTGCGGACGGTGCGTCAGGAAGATGCCCCTTTGATCTCCCGCCAGATACCGGTGGGCCAAGGCATTGTGGGACAGTCCGTGCTGCGCGGGCAGCCGCTCATTGTCAATGACGTCAGAGCCGATCCACACTTTATCAAGCAGTTTGACCAGATGACGGGCTTTGCGACGCGCTCGGTGCTGTGTGTACCGTTGCGGGTGCGTGATCGGGTGATCGGCGCCTTGGAGCTAATCAACAAAACCAATGGACCCTTTGACGATCGGGATTTGGAGCTGGCTGGCTTGCTGGCAGCTACAGTGGGGGGGGCGGTGGAAAATGGCCGTCTATTTCACGATCTGTCGGCGGCCTATGTCAACCTGGACAAGAGCCGGCGGGCGATTTTGGCGAGTCGCAATCAGTTGCAAGCACTGTTTGATAGCATCTCGGATACGATCTACGTGGTTGATGGCCGGTATCGTATCGTCGCGCTCAACGCGGCGCTGCGGCAGTGGCTCGTCCAATCGCAACGGGGACAGGTCATTGACACTGAAGGCTTGCCCGAGTCGGCGGTGGGGCAGATTTGCTATCGCGTCCTGTACGGGCGAGAGACTCCGTGTGAGAACTGCCAGGTCTGGCAGACGCTGCAAACCGGTGAGCGCGCGCAGTGGGCTGATCAACGGCGACGATCGGGTCCGCGACAGGGGGAGGCGTCCGGATCACGCGAGGTGTGGGAGATAAGCACCTATCCGATTCAGGGGTGGCAAGATCGCACGTCTCAGGCGATTGTCTTTGCCCGTGACGTGACCGAGCGACGGATGTTGGAGGCTTCCTTGAGCCAATCGGAGAAGCTGGCTTCGTTGGGACAATTGGCTGCCGGTTTAGCTCACGAGATCAACAACCCACTGACGGCCATTGAGGCCAATACGCAGCTATTGCTGATGGACACCCCGCCCGACGACCCCGACTATGAATCGCTGGAATTGATCAAGCTTGCAGCCGACCGCGCGGTCAAGGTGATGCGCAACTTGCTAGACTTTGCACGCCAGGAGCAGTACGCGTTCCAGCCCACTGATCTGAATGCCTCCCTGCGTGCGGCGTTGGAATTGGTCAGGCATCAGTTTCTTATCGCCAAAGTGAAGGTTTTTGAGGATTTAGCGGCGAACCTGCCCACTGCGATGGCCAGCCGTGATCATCTGCAAGGGGTGTGGCTCAACTTGTTGCTTAACGCCCGTGACGCCGTCACCCACCACGCAAAGGCGGACGGTGAGCGGTGCGTATGGGTTCGATCGCGCTTGCGGGAAGATGGTTTATTGGAGGTGACGATCCGCGACAATGGTGCAGGTATCCCTCCAGAGCAACTCAACCGCATCTTTGAGCCCTTTTTTACCACCAAAGACCCAGGCAAAGGGACGGGGCTCGGTCTTTCAACCTCTTACCACATCATCAAGCAACACGGCGGCGAAATTCTAGCAGATAGCCAGGTCGGAGAGGGTACAATTTTTACCGTTTTGCTTCCGACTGTGGCTCAGTAAGTACTGCGCAGTTGCTCTGTTTTCCATCCCTCTTGAGGTATCCATAGTTTCTTTACGGTTCGTTTACGTTCCTTTTATGCTATTTTTACAGACTTGACGGGCAGAATGCGGTATGCTGTTACCGTACCAAGATACGCAGGAGGTGAAGATGGTGGATGGGCTGGAGCAGGCGCGGATTCTCGTCGTCAGTGCGTCACCCTATATGCGCTACATCGTTTCAGGCCAGTTGAGTTCGGAACCGGATCTTTTCGTGGTGGGCACGGCGCGATCGCCGGACGAGATTGCTCATAAGCGGGCTTTGTTGCGGCCCGACGTGGTAGTTTTTGACCTGGAGTCGTCGGGCGATCTAGCGGGTCTCCAGCCCACTTTGAGCGAAGGCAAGCTGCCGGTGTTGGTTATGTGTTCTCACAACGACCAGGGGGCCGAACTGGCGTTTGCCGCGCTTGAGGCGGGTGCTGCTGATGTGGTCACCCACCCCCAGAGTAGTTTCGGGATTGCGAGCTTTACGCCTGATTTGCTACATAAAGCGCGAGAGCTGGCCCACATCAGGGGCTGGGGTAATGGCGCTACTGGGAAACAGCGGTCGAGCGGGTTGTTTGCCAGCGCCTCACGTTGTCCTGGTTCAACGCCATGCTCCAAAGCTTCTCCGCGACGCTTTGCGCTGGGCGATTTCCTGGTGGTTGTCAGCGCTTCTACAGGTGGAATCAATCCGCTGATCCAGCTTCTTACCTCGCTGCCGGCTGATCTGAGGGCATCGTTGTTGATTTTGTCTTCGCTGCCGAAATCTTGTCTGCGCTTGTTTTTGCGTCGTGTCAGCCCGTCAACGACTTTGCATTTGCGCCAGGCCCATGATGGTTCTCCGCTGCAAAGTGGCGTGGCTTATTTTGCGCCTTTCGACTACCATCTGTCCGTCACGTCGCGCGGCTACCTGACGCTTGATCGGGGGCGCTGTCGTGATGAGTTCTTTCCCTCGGCTGACGTGACCATGTCCTCTCTGGCGACCCAATACGGTCCAGCGGTGATTGGGGTTGTCCTCTCAGGCATTGGCCACGATGGCGTCCAAGGCGCACTCAACGTGCGCGCCGCCGGTGGTGCGGTCATTGTGCAAGAGACGACGACTTGTCTGGCGGATGAGGCGCCCGCGGCTGTCATCAGGGCCGGTGCAGCGACATCAGTGTTGCCAGCGGAGCAAATCGCAGATGAGATTGTGCTGCGGACCCGGTCTTGATCGGTTCAGCGTTCGCTGTTTGTAGTTTGCTTAGCCTTTGGGAGAGCTGCTTCAAGCCTGGTGGTCCGTTCGCGGTAAAAGACGAACGTCGCAGCCGCCAAGCCAGTGTTGATAAAGGCGTTGCCGGCGATAGCTACCAGTCGCATCCACGACTTGGTGGGGGGGATGTGCCAAATGGTGCCCAGCCCCAGACTGATGATTACAGTGATCACCAGTAATCCTACGGACGAAAAGCGATATTGGCGCACCAGGGTCACGCTGTTGCCTATTGCCTGAGAAACGCTCAGTCCTTCGAGCAAGATGCCGTGGGCAGCAAAAAACAGGTGAAACAGCCCCCACATTGCTATCCCGATGCCCCCTACCAGCAGCAACGATGCCAGGGGCGCAAAGATCATGGCGATGATTTCCACCGCCAGGAAAAACGACACGCTCAAACAAAAGGCCCCCAGCAGTACCACAAAGACGAGGGCCACGATGCGCGCCCAATGAATCCAGGTGAATCTGGCCCAGGTCCTTAGAGGGACGTGATCTCCTCCAGTCCAGCGCGCGATGAGACCCAGGTAGAGACTGCCTATCAAAAGCCCTGCCAGCGTTAGCGACAACAACCAGGCCAGGAGTTCATCCAATCCCTGCACTTGAATTGTCACTAGAGTCCCTAAAGGACCGGCTTCGAGGTCGTTGCCAGCTAAGAGGCTGGGTGTGCCCAGGGGCCAGGTGCTGAGAGCAGAGAACATGTTGTAGCTGCCAAGAATCTCGCTCATGCTCTGCTCAAAGAGTGCAGCGCTGCTGTCGGCTGTTCCCCCGGTGATCTTTTGCAGTCGGGCTGCCAGGTCGGCGACGACGGGAGTGATGGATAGCCTGGGACCTATCCAGAGAAACAGGTCTAACAGGAGTGGAATCAGCAGCAGGCCGGGCTTGCGGGCCACGGCGCTAAAGCCTGCGTTCAGGGAATCAATGACGCCCAAGGGCGTTGTTTCCGTCTGCGCTTTCATCATATTGTGACTTGCCCTCTCAAGGTGCAGGTGGGAGGTTGAAATAGGCAAAAACGAGTTGTGAGATACGCGTCATAATCGAGTTGGTCTGTTCCCAGTCTACCCAACCAGGGTGATAGAGGTAAATGACCAGCACATAGTCTCCGCCCGGGCTGAGGACAAGCGCAGCATCGGCGCGGGTGTCGTCCACCCAGCCGTGCTTGTGGGCGAGGGGCGTGCCATTAGGCAGGCCGGCAGCGACGAGCACCGGCACATTGTCTTCGCCTGATAGCTGATTAGCCAGCATGTGGTCGATCATCGCCTGGCATTCGTCCTTGGTCAGCTCGTCGGGGTAGACCAATCTCAGGGCGCCGCCATCGTGGCTGCACTGGTAAATCATCTCCAGCAGTAGCCCCATATCGGCGGGGGTCGTTTGCATGTAGGGGTCGGGTTCGGTGTTGAGGTCAGTACGTGAGTTGGCCTCTGTGACAAAGGTTGGCGGTATGACTTCTTCGTCATACGGTGTGGCCATGAAGGTGTTCTTTAGACCCAGGCGTTTCATTGACGC
>CBFDAD010000153.1:0-4893 GCA_965602705.1 uncultured bacterium | reverse complement strand
GTTCTCAGGGACACTCGGGTCTTTCGCCATTCCTCACAATGAATACCTGCGCCGATCATCCCTGGCCCCACGTGGGCACCGATACCCGGGCCCAACAGGTCCATCAACAACCGCTGGGGCTCGACTTCAGCGCTCAACTCCTGGGTCAGCGCCCGCGCTTCCTCAGGGCATCCCGCGTGGACCACGCCCAGGTCAACTCCGGTGTGGCCACCAGCCGCTTCCAGCACCAACTCCTTTAGCCGGACCAGGGCCCGCCTGCGCGTGCGCGTCTTGGCATAGAGCTCAATCAAGCCATCCTTGAGCGTCAGAATCGGCTTGACCTGCAACAGCTTGACCATCAAGGCCGTGGCGCTGCCGATGCGCCCACCCCTACGCAGGTACTCTAGCGTATCCACGAGGAAGAAGAGACGAATGTGCTTGGTGATGGGCTGCAACCCGGCGACGATCTCCTCGCGGCTCCATCCCGCCTCGGCCCACTCGGCTGCGTGCCAGACTACCATGGCCTGCCGGGAATCTACGACGCTGATTTTAGCACCAGCTAGCTGACGGGCGGCGTTTAGCGCGGATTGGTAGGTGCCGCCCTAACGCGCCAACCGACCAAAGGCGCTCATGCCAGCATAAACCGCCGCGTCACCTAACATCTCTTCGATGCGCAGCAGTTGATTGTACTTGGCGATACGGTCACTGCGGCAGGGCGCGCCGGTCTTAATCTGGCCGGCGTTCAAAGCCACGGCCAGGTCAGCGATGGTGGCGTCCTCCGTCTCGCCAGAGCGATGGGAGACGACCGCCGTCCAACCGGCCCGATGGGCCATGCGCACAGCCGCAATCGCCTCACTCAAGGTGCCGATCTGATTGACTTTGCACAGCAGCGAGTTGCAGGCCCGCGTCTCAATCGCCTTCTTGACGCGCTCGACGTTGGTGACCAACAAGTCATCACCGACGATCTGAACCTTGTCACCCACCTTTTCCATCATCAGCGTCCAACTCTTCCAATCGTCCTCGGCCAACCCGTCCTCGATGGAGATGATGGGATACTTTTTCACCCAGTCTTCATAGAACGCAACCATCTGTTCACCGCTGAGCCGGCGACCCTCTTTCTTCAGATAATAGGTCACCCCATCCTCAAAGATCTCACTGGCAGCCGGGTCCAGAGCGATCCAGATGTCCTCACCGGGCTTGTAGCCGGCTTTTTCAATCGCCTGCAGAATGACCTCAATCGCTTCCTCATTCGAACCCAGGCTGGGCGCAAAACCGCCCTCGTCGCCAACGTTAGTGCCGTGCCCCTTTTCCTTTAGCACCCCCTTGAGCGCATGATAGGTCTCGGCCCCCCAACGCAGCGCCTCACGGAAGGAAGGTGCGCCGACGGGCATGACCATGAACTCTTGTAAATCGGTGCTGTCGGCAGCGTGCTTGCCGCCGTTCAGGATGTTCATCATCGGCACCGGCAGGATGTGAGCGTCGGTGCCGCCGACGTAGCGGTACAGGGGCAGCCCCACCGAGTCGGCCGCCGCCTTGGCCACCGCCAGCGACACGCCCAGGATGGCATTGGCGCCCAGCTCGGACTTGGTAGGCGTGCCATCCAAGCCCAACATAAGCCCGTCAATCGCCACCTGATCGGTCGCATCCTCGCCAATCAGGGCCTCGGCCAGCGTGATGTTTGCATTCTCTACCGCCTGAGTCACCCCTTTGCCACCGTAGCGCGCTTTGTCACCGTCGCGCATTTCCAGCGCTTCGTGTATACCGGTCGAAGCGCCTGAAGGCACGGCCGCCCGTCCCCAGGCACCGTCTTCCAGAAACACCTCGACCTCAACAGTGGGATTACCCCGTGAATCCAGAATCTCTCGCGCCCAAATTGTTTCAATGATTGACATATTCTTATCTCCTTCAAGAACATTTTCCAGTATCAAATGGGTGTGCATGCCACCAACCAACTCCAGAGTGACAACCAAGGGCCTGCCTCCCCCACCCCCAGCACACCACCGGTAGAACACAGGTTAGACGGCTGGCCTCTTCATAGCGGCACAGTCGCCAACCCTTGGCAGACAGGGGCAATAGTACACCGATCCGCCGGAAATGGCAAGATGTCAAGCTCTATGCGCGTGGACAGTCACACTGAAAAACCAAGAGAGCCGTGGGTGAACCCACAGCTCTCGTAGCAAAGGAGGAGAAAGAAGCGCCCTACTGTATACAAGATAGCACAATTCCAATTTAACTACTCGACGGCTAGGCAACGACTACCCTACGAAAAGGATACGCCGGAGGGTTGACGATGCCAAACGATAAGGGTATACTACGGTCAGTGATGCCTACTATGAACCAAACCTATCCTACAGGAGAGCGCAAGGTGCGCAAATTCGCCATCGTTTTGATCGCCAGCCTTACACTGCTGTCTGCGGTGTCAAACCGGCCCAGCCAGGCCCAGGAGAGCGACCCGCTTGAGGCCCAGGTTGAACGGTTGATGGAGCGCATGACGGCTGGAGAGAAGGTTGGACAGCTCTTCCTGGTCACTTTTGTCGGCAATCAAGTCGACACCAACTCGGACATCGCCGATCTAATCATCAACTATGACGTTGGAGGCGTCGTCCTCTCGTCGGCCAATGGAAATATCGTGAATGACGGGAACACACCGACCGACGTCATCTCGATGACCCGACGCCTACAAGCGTTGGCTCAAATGTCGACGCAGCAACCAATGGACATCGTTCCAGATGAACCCAGCCTGGCTGTGACAGCGCCCTTTTTCCCACTGTTAATCGCTGTCGAGCACGAAGGAGATGCCTATCCCTTTACGCAGCTCATCAATGGCTTTTCGCCGGCGCCCAACAACATGGCCGTCGGCGCCACCTGGAACCCCGAGCACGCGCGCACAGTCGGGCGCATCGTGGGGCAAGAGCTGGCCGCCGTCGGGGTCAACATGCTGCTGGGACCGTCGCTGGACGTGCTCGATAATCCGCGCCCGGCCGGGCTGGGTGATTTAGGTACACGCACCTTTGGCGGCGACCAGTTCTGGGTAGGCGAGATGGGCCAGGCGTACATCCTGGGCGTGCACGAAGGCTCGCGCCTGAACGCTGAAGATACCGAGGAACACGGGCGCGTCGCGGTGGTGGCCAAGCACCTCCCTGGTCACGGCGGCAGCGACCGCCAGGCCGACCAGGAAGTGGCTAACGTGCAAAAGTCATTGGAACAGCTCAAACAGATCGAACTGGCCCCCTTTTTCAGCGTGACGCAACCCGACGAACCGGAAGCCCGCGCCGATGCCTTGATGACCGCACACATCAGTTACCGTGGCCTCAAAGGCAACTTGAGAGAACAGACCAAACCCATCAGCGTTGACGCGCAAGCGATGAGCCTGGTGATGGAGTTGCCCGAGTTGGCGACGTGGCGCGAGGAGGGCGGCGTCATCGTCAGCGACGCGCTGGGGGTGATGGCGGTCCAGCGTTTCTTTGACCCATCGCTGCAACAGTTCAACGGCAAACGCATCGCTCGCGAGGCCTTCCGGGCCGGGAACGACCTGCTTTACCTGGCGGAATACGGACTGCAACCTGAGGCAACCTGGGAAGACCAATTGGCGAACATCAAAGAGACCATCCTGCACTTTCGCACCAATTATGAGCAAGACCAGGTCTTTCGCGAGCGGGTGGATGCCTCGGTGCGTCGCATTTTGCGTCTCAAGCTGCAACTATATCCCGAGTTCTCGCTGGAAGCGGTCCAGGCTGAGCCTAACGCGATGGCCCAAGTCGTCGGGCAGGGGCGAGATCAGATCTTTCAGATCGCGCAGGACGCCATCACGCTGATCGCACCCGAGTCGGCCAACTTTGTCGTGGACCGGCCAGCCAGGGACGAACAGATCATCATCTTCACCGACGATCGCCAGTTACCGGACACCTGCCCAGCCCCACTCTGCCAGCCCGAGCCCGACTATATCGCCCGTGATGCCTTGGCCACGACCATCTTGCGGCTCTACGGCCCTGGCGAGGGGGCCACGGACGAGATCAGCCCCGATAACGTGCAAAGCTTCACCTTCTCAGAGCTACAGGACTACCTGGCGTTCAGACAGAGCGCGCCCCAGTTCCCGCCCTCGGAAGAGACCACGACGCCATCCCCCCCCTCACCGGTGGAGACGGCGCTGGAGAGCGCCGACTGGGTCGTGTTTGCCATGCTCGACGTCCGCTCTGAAAACAGCGACACCGTGGCCTCGAACGCCGTCAAGCAATTCCTGGCCCAGCGCGACGATCTGACCAAAGACAAGCGCGTGGTCGTGCTGGCGTACAACAGTCCTTACTATCTGGACACCACTGAGATCAGCAAGCTGGACGCTTATTATGGCGTCTATAGCCGCGTGGAACCATTTATCGAGGCTTCGGTTCGCGCACTGTTTAGTGAGAGCCCGCTGGGCGCGTCACCGGTCAGCATAGAAGGCATCAACTATAACCTGTTGGAAGAGCAAACCGCCCCCGATCCGAATCAGACGATCGATCTGGTCATACACGCGATCAACGGCGTGACGTTGACGCAGACGATCGAGGAGACACCCGCGCCGACCACAGTGCTGGAACCCCAGGTCGGCGACACGTTGACGTTGCGCACCGGGGTCATCCTCGATAAGAACGGACACACCGTGCCTGACAACACACCGGTTGAATTCCTGTTCACCTATTTGCCTGACGAGGGCGGGTTGCCGGTCACCGCCGGCGCCAGCACCAGCAATGGGGTAGCCGAAACCGAGTTTGTGCTACAGCGGGCCGAGCCCTTGGAGATCGCAGTGCGCAGCGTAGACGCGCAAACCTCGGGCAAAATCCGGCTCACCCCGGGGCAGCCGCCAGAACTCATCACCCCCACACCGGTGCCGACGCCCACGCCGACCAACACGGCGACGCCCACGCCAACCAACAC
>CBFDAD010000152.1:0-4951 GCA_965602705.1 uncultured bacterium | reverse complement strand
AGAGAGACAACTATGAACCTGGAAAACAACGAAATGCAGACAGGCGGTGGACCCAGCGGTGCGCTGCCCTTTATCTACGGACACGTGGACCCCACGCTGTTCCCTGTTGACCAGATTCAGTCCGCTGCCGAAGAGGCCTTGTGCCAATATGGCCCGCTGGCCCTGAATTATGGCGCGGAGCGCGGCTGCACCCCGCTACTGAGCTATCTTCGAGCCAAACTGGCTCGTGACGAGGGGCTGCAAGCCGGCGCTGACGCTCTGATGCTAAACGCTGGCGCTTCGACCGGGCTGGACGCCGTGTGCCGGCTGTATACCAGGCCTGGCGACGTTGTGCTGGTCGAAGCGCCCAGCTACCACGAGGCGCTGGCGCTTATCCGGGACTACCCCGTGCGTTTGGCAGCGGTGCCCATAGATGACCAGGGGCTCATCGTAGAGGCGCTGGCCGAGCGCCTGAAAGCGCTGTCGAGCGAGGATGCCCGCGCGCGGCTGTTGTACACCATCCCCACTTTCCAAAACCCCTCGGGCGTGACGCTCAGCGCCGCCCGTAGACCGGCCCTGGTAGAGTTGGCTCGCCAGCACGATCTCCTGATCGTCGAAGACGACGTGTACCGCGATCTGGCCTTTGAAGCGGGCACACCGCCCTCCCTTTACGCGTTAGACGCGGCGGAGGATGGCCGGACGGTGATTCGCCTGGGCAGCTTCTCCAAGATCCTGGCCCCAGGGTTGCGCCTGGGCTGGACAGTGGCCGCGCCGGAGCACATCAACAAGCTGGCCGGTAGCGGCTTGACCCTATCGGGTGGCGGCGCCAATCCCTTTACCGCCTTTGTAATCGCCGTCTTTTGCCAGCGCGGCTGGCTGGAGCCCCACATCGCGCGCCTGGTCAAGGCCTACCGCCACCGGCGCGACGTTATGCTGGCGGCCCTGGCGACCACAATGCCCGACGAGGTGCGTTGGACCCGGCCACAGGGCGGGTTTTTCGTGTGGCTGACGCTCCCAGAACCTCTACATGCCCAGACTGTCCTGGCGGAAGCCCACCGCCGCGCGATCACCTTTGCCACCGGCGAGCCCTTTTTCGCCCAAGGCGGGGGCGAGCGCCACATTCGCTTGCCCTTTAGCTTTATCTCACCGCCAGAGATGGAAAAGGGCATACACACCCTGGCTGGCATCATCGGCGATTTGCTCTAGTATTCCTCCTTAGCATCGAACAAATCCTGGCCCTCGATCCCGATTATGATGAAACTTTTTTCCATTGCCCGCCGTTATGGCACCACCGTACAAGCCATCATGAACGCCAACGGCCTGACGGACTTTACGCGTGGGGCAGACGTTGCGTATACCCGTCGGTCAGTAAAACAGGACGGCCACTCTCTAACCGCCCCCCCCTAGATCTAACGGCGGTAAATCCTCCAGACTCTCAAATCCAAAGAACTGCAGAAAATCAAAGGTTGTGCCATAGAGGATGGGCCGCCCAACGGTATCCATGCGTCCCAGCTCCTCAATCAGTCCCTTGCTGACCAGCGTGCGCAAGACACTGTCGGAATTGACGCCACGCACCGCCTCTACCCCAGCGCGGGTCACCGGCTGCTGATAGGCGACGATCGCCAGCGACTCTAAAGCCGCAGGCGATAACCTGCTGTGCAGTTCCAACCCCAGAAAGCGTTCGATGTACGAGGCTACCTCGGGGGCCGAGACCAACTGCACCCGCGCACCGCTGCGCTGCAAACGCACACCACGGCCAACGCAGGTATCCTGTAGCGTTGACAGGGCTGCCTCAACCTGTGCCGTCGTCACTTCAAGCGTCTGGGCCAGACGGCTCACCGTCACCGGCTCATCGGCGACGAACAACAGGCCCTCTAGCAACCTCACCAAGTCAGGCGCGTCGCCATCGTTATTCGACCCCTCACCTACCAGCGAGACAGAGGCTTTGCCAGGGGTGCCAAGCGAATCAGTTGGCGGCGATGGCACTTCCTGACTCATCCCCATATTCCACACCTACCTCGCCATCTACCACAGGCACGTACAGATCAGCCAGGCCCGTCTCAGGCACCTCTTTCTCGGCCTCTGGAGGTGTCTCTGCTTTCGGCAGCATCGACTCCGGAACGGCCATCGTGCGCAGATTGAGTTGGGGCTTGCCCTTGAGCCTTAAGCCCATATCATCCTCAATCACCTGCCGCGCAACAGTGCTGATCTCCTCAATCTTGGTCGGCATATTTGCGTCGGCCGTTATCGCCACATCCAACACTACCTCCACCCCACGGCGATGGGCGGTAATCTTGGGCTTGACGTCCAACACGCCAGGCAGAGGATCAATGTGATACTTTAACCGGCTGACAACGCTGCTCGCGGCAACCTGGGCCTGCCCCCCCTTGGATTGTTTCACGGGCACAGTACGCACTCGCGGGCGACGCACCTGCAAATAAAGCAAAAAAACCAGCACGCCGTCAATAAAGAGCGCCAGCACGCCGCTAATCAACAAACGTCGCGCGGACATCGTAAGGTCCAACTGCCGCTCAGCTTGATCCAGCCCATCACGCAACAACTGAATCGCCTCTTGGGGCACAATCAATACTACTGTGACAATCAGGAGCAACGCCAGGAGCAACAGCGTCACCACAACACGATTAAAGAGATTCATGATCCACCCCCTTTCTTTTTATATTATACCATACAGCACAGCTATTCAAAACTGCAAAATCGCGGTATAATGCGCCAATCCAAAATACGACCTGCATCGTAACAACGTCCAGAAGGACCAGGTCAATGAAGTTCAAACTGTGGGGGACGCGAGGATCGATCCCCAGTCCCCTCCTCGCAGAGAATATAGAAGCTAAAATTCGGGCTGCGCTGTCGGCTGCAGGTGAGGCGACGGTAGACCTGAGTGACCCGAACGCCATAAGCGCCTTCGTTGCCAGCTTACCTTTCGCCATCCGTGGCACCACTGGCGGTGACACTTCTTGCCTGGAGGTGCGCAGCGCCGGCAATCTTTTGATCTTTGACTGCGGTTCTGGAATCCGCCAATTGGGTTTTGAACTGATGAAGCAAGAGTTCGGCCGCGGACAAGGCGTCGCCCACGTCATTATCAGTCATACCCACTGGGATCACATGTTGGGCTGGCCCTTCTTTGTGCCAGCCTTTATACCCGGCAACAAGATCTACATCTACGGTGTCCACAAAGACCTGGAACAGCGCTTCCGTCTCCAGCAAACTGCACCGGGTATGTTCCCCATCTCACTCGATTATCAGTCAGCCGATATCCGCTTTATCACCCTCGAAGAGGGTGAGACCATGCAAATCGGCCAGACCCGCGTCAGCAACATGCGTTTCCACCACCCTGGTGATTCCTACGGCTATCGCGTTGAAGACGAAGACGGCGTCTTTATTTACACCGCCGACGGCGAATACAAAACCCTCGACCCCGCAGCGACCCAGCACTATGTCGAGTTCTTCCACGACGCCGACGTGCTCGTCTTTGACGCCATGTATAGCTGGCGCAAGGCCTACCTGAAAGAAGACTGGGGCCACGGCTCCGCCGTCGCTGGCGCCGACCTGGCCACCCGCGCTGGGGTGCGCCGGCTGCTGCTCTTCCACCACGACCCAATCTCTCCTGACCAAGAGATATGGAGTCTGCGCGACATCGCTGAAGATTATCTCAAGCAACATCCTGAGCGCCCCCCTTGCGAGGTTATCGTCGCCTACGACGGCTTCGAGATGGAACTGTGGCGCGAGGCCAAGCTCGAAACGCGCCTGGAGTGCCTGCCCGAGGGCATCGTCATTCATCTGCGCGGCCGCCTGGCCGAGGAGACTGTACCAGTCGTCCTTGGCGCTATCGACGAGGCGGAAGCGCGGACTATCAACCGGCCTAGCGCGCCTGTAGTTGTGAACCTGTCCGAGGTCACAAACACAGATCAGAATGGGTTGAAAGCACTGTTCGCAGCCCGCCGGCGCAGATGCATATTCGCCTTGTCTGGACTCTCACATCAACTGCACCACAACTTTGTCAGGGCTGGCGCCCTCGGCCACTTTGCCATCTTTGACACACCTCACCAGGCCCTTGTGGCTATGAACCAGGGACTGAAACTGCATCCAGGCCAGGTCCTGCAAGATCGTTATAAAATAGACGCACAACTCGATCATACCCCACTGGGCAACTGCTATCTCGCCACCGACCGGACAATTGACCGCCAGGTTACCATCCAGGTGCTCAGCCCCTGTCTTGGAACCTCGCCGCTGGAATCCCTGGTGGGAGCGACTCAGGCTGCCATAAACTTGAGACACCCCTTGATCGCCAGCATTCTCGATGTCGGTCAGGACGACCTTACCAGATACCTGGCTCTTGAATACGCACCCGGTCACTCGGTTCGCCAACTGCTTGCGCCTCGCTCGCCGCAGGCACTCAACGACGACGGCAGTGGCGACACATTGCCCTGCGTCGAGCCCGCCGAGGCGGTGCGCATCGGCCTGCAAATTGCCCAGGCGCTGGAGTACGCCCACAATCACGGTGTCGTCCACGGCGGCTTAAAGCCAGAAAACATCATCCTGGTCGAGGGTCCGTCTATCAAAGTAACCCGCTTTGGCATCAGCCGAGTCAACATTGACCGACCGTTGAGCGAACTGCCAGCCCATGTGGGGTCGCTCGAGTACCTGGCTCCGGAACAACTCCGGGGATACGGGAATAGCCCGGCTTCGGACTTGTACGCCTTGGGCATCGTCCTGTATGAGATGCTCACCGGCCGCCCACCCTTTGCCGCCACTGCCAGTGAGCAGGATCTGATCAGCCTACAGTTACGCCAGGCAGCGGTGCCACCCCGCCGTCGCAACCCCAATCTCTCCCGTTCACTGGAACACCTTATCCTCAGTCTCTTGCGCAAATCACCCGGCGAGCGCCCGTCCTCTGCCAGCGTCGTGCGCAAGGTGTTGGCCGGCCTGAATCCCCACGCCTACGACAACCCCT
>CBFDAD010000151.1:0-4954 GCA_965602705.1 uncultured bacterium | reverse complement strand
CGGTGAGACAGACTGTAGCACCTCCGACTCGGCTTCGCGCCAGCAGTCAGAGCCGGATCCCAACGAACACAGCGCCAACACGAGCAATCGAAGCAGCGCAGCGGATTTCACCACAGCTCTGATCGATTTTGCGGCCGGCCTGTCTACCATACGTGACCTGGACGAATTGTGCTCCTTTGTTGCCGAGCAAGCCAGCGCTCTAGTCGACGCCGACGAAGGAGCGGTCTACCTGGAGACGCGGCCATTATCTTCCGACGGCGCGACTCTTCAACTCTCCCTCCCGCTGTGCGTCAGAGATCGCGTGCTGGGTGTCCTGAACGTGGCGCGACATCCCCCCACGGCTGAGGGGCATCCTCACCGAGGTTTCAGCCAGGAGGAGCGGCGCCATCTCAACCTGTTGGGCAACATCACCGCTTTAGCCATTGCCAACATCAAGCGGGAACAGGCCGCCCGACGACGAACCGACTGGCGTGACCGCGCACTGGAACTATTGCAGGAGACCGGGCGCGTGATGGGCTCCACGTTAGAGCTGGTGCCGCTGATGCGCCGCGTCATCGACGTCACCGCGCGCACGTTGCACGCCGAGGCTGGCATGCTGGCGGTGCTAGACAGCAAAGACCACCTGGTGCTGCGCGCAGTGGCAGGCACCATTTCGCGTGACATCGTCGGCACGTGTTTGGCGGCCGAAAGCCTGATCGGCTGGGCAGCTCAGCACGGCCACGCCGCATTGGTTCCCGATCCCAGCGCCGACCCGCGTGCTTCGATGGGCCATCCGGCGAGTGCGATAGGCTTTGTCCCACACACGCTGCTGGTTGCCCCCCTGGTGACCAAGGGTAAAACCATCGGCGCCATCGAGGTGGCGAACAAGCGCGAAGGTGCTTTTAACGAGGGAGACCTGCATCTGCTTGAGGTGCTGGCCTTGTCAGCAGCCGCTGCTATTGAGAACGCCCGGCTGTACGACCGTATGCAGCGCCAGGCATTGCAGCAGGAAAGCATAATCCGCGTCGGCCACGCGATCAGTTCAGCACAAGACGTGGACGCTGTCCTGCAAGAAGTGGTCGAATCGGCCCTCTCGCTCATCCCGACTGGCCTCACCGCCATCGTCCATCTGCTCGACGAAGAAGAGAACCTGTTACGGCTACACTGCGACGCCGGCCGCTCCCTATGGGACAAGATGAAACAGCCCTTTCCTGTAGGGCAGGGCATCGCCGGGCACGTCTTTGCCACGCTCCGAGTTGCAAACGTGGCCGATGTACTGACCGACCCGCGCTACGTGCCCGGCCCGGGGCGCGTCGTCTATCGTAGCCTGCTGGCTGCGCCACTGATCGTAGAAGGCAAACCGCTGGGCACACTCAGCGTCACTGGCCTGGAACCGAACGCCTTTGGCCACGACGACGAGCAAATGCTACTCAGCCTGTCCACACAGGCCGCGGTGGCCTTGCGCAACGCCCGCTTGCTCGACTCACTACGAGAATCCGAAGCCCGTTACCGCGGCCTGGTGGACAACGTCAATGCTCTGCTGGTGATCACCGACGCCTCTGGAGAGATCACCTTTGTCGGCGGGCGTTGGGCCGAGATAATGGGCTACGAACCTGGCGAGGTGATCGGGCTCGCCTATCAGGATTTTTGCCACCCTGACGACCGGTCGACACTGGACAGGTACATATCACAGCTCGCGACGTCGCCCTCCAAGGTCTCAGACGTTCGCTTCCAGGCGCTGCGCAAGGACGGCACCCCACGTTGGTGTCGGGCCAGCGCCGTCTCGACCGACGACGAAAGCGGGCAAGTCGAGCGCATCTACGCCGTCATCCACGACGTGACCGACCGGATAGAAGCCGAGCAGGCCATCGCGCACCAGGCCAGTCAATTGGCCGCGCTGAACACCATCGCCTCGTCCATCAGTCGCAGCCTGGACATAGACGACATCGTGCGGGGAGGCTTGCAGAACCTGATGAGCGTCCTCGACCTGGATGCAGCCGGCCTGGGTTTGCTCGATCCCGACCACGAGCGTATCATTCCCCACACCGTAATCGGTTTGTCACCCGAATTTCTCAGTTTCACGGTCCCTATGCAGAGCGCCGAAAACGTCCTGGCGATCAGCACGCGACAGCCTATCGTCATCCCCAACCTGGCGGACGATCCACGTTTCGCCAGCCACCCCGGTCTGCCGGAGATGATCAAGCGTGAGGGGATGAACAGCCTGGCCTCGGCGCCTGTCATCGCCCAGGACAAAGTCATCGGCACATTGTTCGTGGCCAACCGCAACACTGACGCCATATCGCCCAGCGCTGTGGACCTGCTGGTAACTGTCGGGCAGCAGCTCGGCGTTGCCCTGCACAATGCCCAACTCTACGCCCAGGCTGAGGAACGAGCCGCTCAACTAGAAATCGCCTATTGTCAATTGCAGGACCTGGCACGACGCAAGACCCAGTTCGTTCAGAACACCTCTCACGAACTGCGCACGCCGCTGACTTTTGTGCGGGGCTACTTGGAGCTGTTTCTCAATGGTGATCTGGGATCATTGACGGAAAAGCAGCACGGCGTCTTGGCAATCATGGACATCAAAAGCCAGCGGCTGGTAGAACTGGTGAATGACATCGCGAGCCTGCTTGATGTCGAGTTGAACCCGGCCGATGTGGCACCGACAGACCTGATAGAAGTAATGACGCGTAGCCTAAAGGCCCACCGCGAACGGGCCAATCGAGCCGACATTGCGCTCAAGACTGAATGGCCCGACGTCGCACCGGTCGTCCAGGGCAACCAGCAACGGCTGACGCAGGTCTTTGACCACCTGCTGGAAAACGCCATCAAATTCAGCCCCAGCGGCGGCCAAATCCACGTGCGGATGTGGACCGAGCACGGCAATGCCTTTATCCGAGTAGCCGACCAGGGCATCGGCATCCCCCTCGACGAACAGGAACGCATCTTTGACCGCTTTTACCAGGTGGATGGCTCAACCACGCGCCGCTTCGGCGGCACCGGCCTGGGTCTGGCCATCGTCAAAGAGACCATTGAAGCCCACGGAGGGGCGTTGCAGATAGAGAGTAACGGTGTACCTGGCGAGGGCACAGCCTTTACCATCATCCTCCCTTTATCAAAGGTCCCACCTGCAGCCGGCAAAGATGGACGCAGAGTGCCTGATCGTGACATTTAGCAAATCTTTAATCGCCTTGTTGCTGGTGCTGATCGCATTAAACGGGTGCAGTGGCGACCCCACGCCCACCCTGGCCCCAATCCTTACCGCAGCGCCGACCCAGACGCCGCCGCCCCCCACCTCAGCTCTACCCACTCACACATACCCTCCCCTGGCATTTCCTACCGCCACGCGTCGCACCGCAACCCCAAGCCCGACGGCTGAGCCATTGGAGGCGACCGCGACCACCATCGCCGCTACCGCGAACGCGCTGCCCGCCACCGGACCCATCGGCGGACCCGAGTTCCCGCCTGACGTCAACCCACTGACCGGGCTGCAGGTATCAGACCTGGCGCTGCTGAAGCGTTGCCCGCTGGTCATCAAGGTCTCCAACGCCCCGGCGGTAGTTCGCCCCCAGGCCGGGCTGGATAAGGCCGACCTGGTCTTTGAGCACTATGCCGAAGGTGGCGTGACCCGGCTCACCGCCGTGTTTCTGGGGCAGACGCCGACAATGGTCGGCTCAATCCGCAGCGGGCGCTTGATTGACCTGGAAATTCCGGCCATGTTCAAGGCATTGTTTGTCTACTCGGGCTCCAGCGCCGGCGTGGGTGAACGGTACAAGAATTCGGACCTGTGGCCCGATCAGATCGCCAGTCCGTGGAGTGCCGGCGCTGCCTTTTACCGGCGTGAGATGGACAAAGCGTACGAGCACACGCTGTTCGTCAACCCGTCCACACTGTGGGCCGAAGCGGAACGGCGCGGCGTCAGCGGCCGCCAGGACCTACGCGGGATGACCTTTGACCCCAACCCGCCGGGTGGCGCCACCCCCGCCACAGATATCTCCATCCGCTACCAGGCAGGCATCAGCCAGGTCGAATGGGTCTACAGCGCCTCTGATGGGCGCTACTATCGTTGGCAAGGCGGTGCAGCCCACCGCGAAGAGTTGACCGGGGCACAGTTGTCAGCGGCCAACGTCATCGTCGTGGCCGCCAACCACGTCGAAACCGACATCCTGGAGGACACCTGGGGCGGCGGCCACTGGTCCATCGAAGTGCAAATCTGGGGCGAGGGGCCAGTCAGCATCTTTCGCGACGGGCAACGTTACGACGGCATCTGGCGGCGTTGGCATCGGGACGATATGCTCTCCTTTTGGACCAAAGATGGAAGCCAGCGCCTGCCGCTCAGACCGGGCAACAGTTGGTTTCAAATGGCGCCGCTGGGCTTCATTGGCCTGGTAGTCTCGCCCTGACTCCTAGCTCGCACCTACGCTACGTTTTACCCCCAATCCCACCTCTTTACGCGAATTTTATCTGTAATTTACGCAAGCTTTACACTATTTGTGCGCCCATTGTGGTAAACTCTATGAGAAACCCAGTAACAGTCTGGCGATGTCACATTTCAGATCGTCATATGGTGGGGAGAATCAATAGTGAAGCCAGGTTCCTCCATTGAAGAACGTCCAGCAGCGGACAAGCTAGCGCCTGCTGACAAACCAAACAAAGTTATCTCGCGTATGAGGCACGTGTGGAGCCAACTTACCGCACCGGCGACTGCTATCGAGGACGCCACGTTAGCTCGCCAAGCACAGGTGCTCTCGTCTTTATTGCTGGTCTTTACCTCAATCAGCGCGCTTGTTACCATCATCATAGTAGTCGCAGGACTCTATGACGCGCCGACCGCTTTACGCAGCGCTGACGTCCAGTTCGGGTTGCTCGCCAGCGCTGCTACGTTCGCTGCCTACGGCTTGAGCCGCACCCGCTACTATGCAATCGGTGCCAGGTTGACAGTTGTCATCTTTTTCATCATTCTGCATTCTTACAC
>CBFDAD010000150.1:0-4964 GCA_965602705.1 uncultured bacterium | reverse complement strand
GTTCCCGGTACTGGGAGCCCCAGCTAAAGCCCAGATCATCCTTTAGATCCAGGGTCAGCATGTGCATAGGCACAGGGTTATCGTACTCTTGTTTGTAGGGGAACTTGCCGGGCACCGGGTTACCCTTCTTGGTCGTCGGGATCGGGTTGATCTCGGGATAACCGGCATAGATATGTACCTCGGCGATCCTCCAATCGTCGGATGGCTCGACCTGAATCATTAACTTTTTCGGCGAGTTCCACATGCTCACCGTGCCGGCGTCGATGGTCTGGCCGGCGTAGAGCGTCGCGGTATGCAGTCCGGGGCCGCCGTAGGCGGAGCCCGTGCCCGTCTGCGCCGACACCAGGGCCGTGGCGCAGAGCAGCAACACCCCGAGAATAAGAATCAGTCTGTATTTCATCTCGCTAGCCTCCTTGTTCTTTATAAAGCGGTTGATAAGTTAATCCTGAGTTCCACGCACACCCAGTGTTGCATTTCGCCCAGTAAATCCACCTCCTTTCGACCAGCGAGCTTTCTCATTGGCTTCAGCTTGAACCACCTGGCAAAGATCATTCATGGTCTGGGTCAGGTGTTGGTGGCTGTTTAGCACGATCGCCCGACTGCAGGACAAATCGAGCCCAATAAGCAGGATGCCGGGCTGCTCCTTGATGAGAGAAAGCATAGAGGATGACCAAGGGCTGTCCAATTCAAAGACGATCAAGTCGGGGTTGAGGGATTCCAGACACTCCCCGATGCCATGGACATCGATGTCTAAGCGAATCATCCCCCACAATTGCCGGCCCGCCAAGCTGACAGCTACGCCGTCCATGAGCAAAGAATCTCCCAAGAGCACGACTAGCGGTGGTTTTTCCATTCGCTGCTCCTAGATAGCACCCCACTTGAGTGTTGTTGACCTGCTCGAAAGCTCCAGAGGGAAGACTATCTGCTCCTGTCAATGCGGGTATCACTACGCTCATTGTAGCACAGGGGGGGCGCGGCTCAATCCCTCGTGGCGTCATCGCGGAATGAAAAAAGAGCGATTTCTCAATCGCTCTTTTTTCCCTCAGGAACTAATTCTTTCGGGTCGAGATTAATCCTGTTTACGTGGTCGCTATCCGGGCGAATGGTTTTTTTGGGGGTGGATCAGACCTTCCCGCAGGGCATAGAGCGCCGCTTCGTGCCGCTGGCTCAGGTGCAATTTGGACAGAATGTTCCGCATGTGGCTCTTGACCGTGTGGATGCTGATAGTGAGCGCCTGAGCGATCTCTTGATCGCTGGCACCTTGTGCCACTAGGCTGAGCACCTCCTGCTCCCGACGCGTCAGAGACGGCACATCCTCTTCAGGGAGTTTACGCGCCTGCTGGCTCAAACGGCGGAACTCCTCGAGCATCCGCCCGCCCAGGGCTGGTGTGATGGCGGCTTCCCCGCGCACCGCTCCGCGCAGCATCGATAGCAGCTCCCGCGAGCGAATGCTCTTCAACAGATAACCCTGGGCACCGCTCTTGATAGCCTCAAACAGCTTTTCGTCTTCATCGCGCACGGTCAGCATCACAATGACGACGTCCGCAAGCTCCCGCTTGACCCGTTGCGTAGCCTCGACGCCGTCGCATCCCGGCATGCCAACGTCCATCAGAATCAGATCTGGCGTCAATTTGCGCGCTTTGACCAATACCTCGAGGCCATCACTGGCCTCGCCAACCACTTCAAAGTCGGGTTGAGCGTTCAAAATGTTCGCCAATCCCTCGCGGAATAGCTGATGGTCGTCCGCCAATAGCACGCGTATCTTTTTCATAGCGCTCACTCCCTTGGCTATACCGGCGTCAAAGCGAGGGGTTCCTGTTCAAGAGCGTGTCCATCCATTTTGCGTTCAACGCTGTCTTGCTCGATGTTCAAGGGCCAGGTAAGTACCACCCGCGTGCCCTGTCCCAGCAGCGTATCGACCGCGATCGCCCCCCCGATGCGGGCAGCCCGCGCCTGCATGATGTTGAGCCCAAAATGGTCACCACCGTTCGTCGCTGCCACGTCGGGATCAAAACCCTGCCCGTCGTCCTCCACGACGACCTCGAGCGCATCCTCCAGCCTCTCCAGGCAGACGGTAATCTGCCGGGCCTGGGCGTGGCGGAGGGCATTTAGAAGCGCCTCTCGCACCACGCGCACCACCTGCTCCAATTCCGCTGGAGGCAGGAACAGAGGCGCCGGTAACCGGGTCACGGTTGTCACCGCTGGTTCGTTACCTTCCGCAACCTCGGTGACGGCTTGGCTCAGCGCGTCCTGCAACGACTGACGCGGGCGTGGACTCTCCTGCAGACTGGCGATCGCGCGCCGGACGTCGCGCGCGGCCCGTCCAATGGCGTCTTGCATCCGCTGGAATTCGTCCACCACCTGCTGAAAGTGGCCGGCCCCCAACAGTTCTGAGGCCTGATCGGTCTTGAGGCCCAGGTAACTCAGGGTCTGGGCCAGCCCATCGTGCATCTCGGCGGCGATGCGCTGGCGCTCCTCCAGCGCTGCGGCCCACTCGAGTTGCTTATGTAGACGGGCGTTTTCCAGAGCGACGGCCGCCCGATCGGTGAAACTCTCCAACAGGTCGACCTTATCAGGCCGCCACCGCCGTGGCTTGTGGGGGTCGATCATAAACAGAAATCCCAATGGTTTGGCCGTGCCCCACACCGGCAGACACAGCAGAGCCTGAGGGGCGAAACGCACCCGCCAGGAGGGCGGGATGCGGGGGTCCTTGCGTGCATCCTCTACAGCGATGGTCTGGCGTTGGGCGATGAGCTGTGACAAAATGGAGCTCTCGCCCAGTTGCAGGCGCATGCCTTCGACCCCCTGACCGTCTACGCCGTAACTCGAAACCCCGACAGCTTCCTGGCGTGCTTCATCCCACCCAAAAAGATTGGCCACCGGACAACCGATCAGCCCGGCAGACTGCCGGGTGATTTGATCATAGATCTCGCCGGGGTCGAGCGCAGAGCTCAGGAACACACTTGACTCGTGCAACAGCGCCATCCCTTCTGCCCAGAGCTCCGTCTCGCGATACAGGCGCGCGTTTTCCACGGCCATGCCGATTTGCTGACCGATGGCCGTCAGCAGTTCCATCTCCTGTGGCGAGACGGCATCCGCGCGCTGCGTGCTCAACGTCAATGTACCCACCGCCCGGCTCTGGGACACCAGAGGCGTACTTACCAGGATCTGGAGACCATCCTCGGCAGCCAGGAGGTGCTGGCACCGGTCAGAATCATCAGCAACCTTCGTGATCACCGGTTCAAGACCGGTCACCGCACGGTAGGAAATGTCCTGACAGAGACACTCCTGACGCTCATCTTCCACCCACTCTCTCAATGATGATTGGCCCTGGTAAACCTGAAGCGTCAGGGTCTCGCTGTCGGGATCCAGGAGAAAGATGCAGCCGGCCTCCATCTCCAGTACCGCCAGTGTCCTATCCAGGGCAGCGCTCAGGAACGTGTCCTGATCCAGGGATTGGCTGATCGTGGCCGCGATGGCGTTCTGAGCCGCCAGCTCAGCGTTGCGCTGGCTAATCTCTGCTTCGGCTTGCAACCGTTCCCCGACCTCCCACTGGAGTTGTTCGTTGGCGCTCGTCAGCTCGGCGGTACGCGACGTCACCAGCTCTTCCAGATGATCACGGTACGACTTTAATGCCTCCTCCGCTCGCTTCTTGTCGATGGATTGCTCACGGAAATAGACGTACCCGAACAAAGGAACGGCCCAAATGTGAAAGCTGTTTCCAAGGGGACAAAGCACGTGGCTGTATGCCCGGGCTGTGACATAGTTGAGCAGGATCAAAAACTCCCCCAAAAAGAGAAACGACAACGCCACCAGCACCACGTTGCGTAGCCAACCTTGCTTCCTCACCAGGATAAAGATGGCAGTGGCGATCAAGCCCGATGCCAACGAGTGCAAGAGCCAGGCCGACCAGGCCTGGTGAAAGCGAATTCCCGGGTCGGCTGCTAGCTGTAGTGGCCACCACAGAACGGTGGCGAGAAAACCCAGCGCGGCTGCCCCGAGCCCGACCTGCAGATAGCGACGAGCCAGGAGAGCATCATCCAGGATGAAGCGCAAGTACGACCCAGCGATCACCACAACGGACGTCAGCGCCAGCGCATGCTCCACCGGCTCTACGACCCTGCACAGCACATCGTGGGCGGACGGGTTCAGTATCTGTATCGACAAGACGGCGAACATGAGGGATTCCCGGAACAAGGCCAGACCAAAGCCCCATACCAGTAGCTTTTCACGTGGCAGGTCTTCGTGGCGTTGTCTGGACCAGGCGACGATCAGCAGAGCGCCCCAAAAAAGCGCCGGCAACGCAAAGCGCACGAGGTTGTTTTCATGCGCGCCGGGCCCCCCTGCAAATTGGCCCAATAACGTGAGCAAAAAATCCCAGAGTCGGCTCACCGCATCCCGCCTTTTTGTTTAAACGAGCGCTTCGATCACCTAGTAGCCAGCGATGACCGCCTTATCACCGTGTCCGAACCTCCCGATCTCCCCCTGAATCGCGAGGCAATTGACATTAGAAGGGTAAGCACCACCGTGGCAGTGTGTTACATTATAGCATAAGCGAGAGTCGAAAATTGATAGAAATCGGTTAGAGATTTCCTGGCTCGCCCAGCGATATGCCTAAATTCGCTTCTATCCATCTCCCCCCAAAGGTCACATCGGTCCCTCTAGTTCGTAGAGCAGCGCCTTGGCCTCTTGCAGATCAGGCGTGCCAAACCCTTCGGTGAACCAACCATAAATCTCCGCGAGCATCTGACGCGCCTCGTCCACCCTGCCCCGCTGCTGCCACAGGCGACACAGGCTCACCGTCGCCCGCAGCTCCCACGACTTTGCCCCCTGGCGGCGGGCCACCTCGATGGCCTCCTGAAAGCTGGCCTCGGCTTCAGCATCATCGCCCTGCATGAGCAACAGCTCCGCCCGCAGGCGGTAAAGCTCTGCTTCCCAGTGGCGCTCGTCCGTCTCTTCCACCA
>CBFDAD010000149.1:0-5000 GCA_965602705.1 uncultured bacterium | reverse complement strand
GCTGATCTTGAACGCGCGCATACGGTTGGTGACGGTGGTAAAGATGGTGCTGGCGGTGACCTCAATCTCGTAAGCGCCGTCTGGCACTATGCGCCCGGTGTTGTCCAGACCGTCCCACTCCATGGTGTGCGTGCCGGCGCGTCGGCGTCGTTTGCTCATCAGCGTCGTGACCCATTCGCCGCGCCTGTTCCACACCTGGACTGTCGTATGGGCAGCGCGCGCCAGTTCCAGCGTGAAGCGCAAGTCTTGGCCCTCGAAGGGGTTGGATGAGAGAAAAGGCTGGTCGGTGCCGAGGCTGAGGGCGTTGGGGCCGTAAAAGCCACCCAGGAGAATCCATAGGGCAAAGACGAGCGCTGCACCAGCCGCGCCGGCCATGAGCGCCGTCCGCAAGGTTGAGCTAGCGGGTTGGGCTGTGCCCAAGGTGTAGAGTACGTTGCTGGTGGCGCGCGCTGCGTTGCCGGCGCGGTCGATGGCTTCGACGCGAACCAGATTGGGCCCCTCCACCAGGTTGACCACGCTCTGAAAGCCACCCTGGGTGTCCACGGCTACCTCTTGGCCGTTGACACGTACCGTCGTGCCCGCCTCGGTCTGGCCGATGACGAGCAATGAGGGCTCGTTGACTTCCATGCCGTCCGTAATCGACGTGAGAGAAATGGCTGGAGGTTGGAGCGTGAGGAACACCCGCCGTTCAACGCTGGTTTCGTTGCCCACCGCGTCTGTCGCCTCCACCCGCACGATGTTTTCCCCCTCTTCCAATAGGACGTCCACGTCAAAGCTGCCGTCGTCACCCAGGGGGGCCGTCTTGCCGTTTACCAGCAACCGGGCATCGGGGGCCGCCCGACCCTGTACGCTCAACAGGCGCTGATTGATCCACAGGTCTTCTGGCGGGTTGTCTATGACGATCTCCGGCGGGCGCAAGACCAGCGTCACGTCACGAACCACCGAGCCGCCATTGCCGGAGGCGTCAACGGCCGTCAACTCGATGCGGTTTTCACCCTCGCGCAGCCGGTGGCGCAGGCTAAAGCCACCATTGGCGTCGACGGTGACGGGCTGGGGTTGGTCGTTCAACCACAGCGTGCTGCCAGGCTCGGTAGTACCCTCCAATAGTAGCTCTTCTTCGCCCACTTTGAGGTCTTCGGGCACGTTGGCCAGGCGGATGATGGGAGGGGTGTTGTCAACGGAGACGGCGATATTCTTGGAGGCAGAACGGGCGGTGCCTTTGGCTTCCACATGCACCGTGTATTCACCATCGGTCACCACCGCGCCCTGGTCGCTGCGTCCGTCCCACAGCACCGAGTGTTGGCCGGCCGCCTGGGGTTCATCCTCGGCCAGGGTGCGGATCACCTGCTGCCCAACGTTGAGTACCCGGACGTTGACGCTTGCTTCTTGCGCCAGGCCATAGATTAGCGCGATCTCGTCTACGTTACCGTCCCCGTTGGGAGAAAAGGCGCGGCGGTCGACGTTGATGCTGATTGAGGGGACTTGAACCCACTCCAGGGGGAACAGCACCGCCAGCGCGACGATGATGGCGCCAGCAGCCAGCAGCATCAAGAGCGAAGTCGCTCGAGTGGAACGGCTCTGGCCCTGGCTTCTGGATTGGGTTTGGGTGGTCTGCCTTGTGCGCATAGTCAGTCCATTTCCAACATGATGACGTCGTCATCCGCTTCAGCGGTCGCTTGAGGCCGATCGCTCGGCGTCCAGTTAAACGACGGCTCGTGTTCAGGTGGGGGGACTGGTTTCGATCGTCTCTTGTCTAGCCCTGGAAGCCGCGAGGCTCGTTGGGTTGCCGGTTCGCGCCGGTGACGCAATGGACGCATCAGGGGGCGGCGCAAGTACAGATAGAACTGCCTCACCGCTCCCGCTGCCAAGGCTGAGATGAGCAACCATAACGTCAGGTCACCCAGTTCAGTTGCCAGGCCGGACGGCTGGGCCGACGGATCCAACAGTCTAGGCGCAAAGACGTAGCTGGCCCAGAGCACCCCCCCCGCCGGTATAGTGCTCAATAGCGGCGCCCAGCCACGCCAGTGCTCCGACCAGACCCGTCGCGCCAGCCGACCGGCGACGTAACCGGCCAGCGCCCAAGCCAATATCTGCAACAGGTGCAACATGAGGCTCCGGGATGTGTCTGCGAAGGGATTGACAAGCTGTAGCAAAGTTTGTAAGGAGTTGAACCCGTTGAATCGTTCGATGATGTTGGTGCCGGCCGGCGTCCAGCCGCTGAGACGCGCGAGGTCAAGAGGCTGACCTGCCATGCCGGCCAGGAGCTTGAGCCACAGGGCGGCCAGCCCGCCGGCCAGGGCGCCGGTGAGTTCGCCCCACCACAGACCGGCCAGCAGTGGCACTATCGTTTCCAGATGCCAGGGCAGCAGGGCCGGTGTGATCAGCACCAGGACGGCCGCGCCCAGGTTTTGCATGGCCCAATGGGAGGTCAATATCAGCACCGCCAGGACGATGGCCGCTAGATAGATCGAGATGCCATAGAGGGGGTAAGCGATGAGAAACGTGAAAGCTACGTACGCACCCCTGGGAAAAATCAGACCCGACAGAAAGAGCAGAGCCGCCAGAAAAAGGCGCCACTCGCTGGGGTAGGTGCCGGTTGCCTGGGCGCTGGCCCACAGCAGCAGCGCCAGCCCGGTCGCTGGCACGGCTCGATCCCAAAAGGATTGGAAGCGTTGATAGAGTTGTGGCAACCAGGTCGTCGGTGTGACCATCGTGCGACCTCTCGATAATCGTCCAATCCGATGGTTGAAACCATCGGCTGATACAACAAGTGCGTTGAAACGCACTAAATCTCAGTAACTGCTCAGACTACCATCAAATCCGATGGTTGAAATTCTCATCAGATCCGATGGTTGAAACCATCGGCTGATACAGCAAGTGCGTTTAAACGCACTAAATCTCAGTCGCAACTACTCAAACTCCCATCAAATCCGATGGTTGAAACCATTGGATGATACGACAAAATCGTTAAAACGCACCAAATCTCAGATCCGATGGCTGAAACCATCGGCTGATACAACAAGTGCGTTAAAACGCACTAAATCTCAGTGTCTTAACCCGTTTTACTGACCCTGTGGGCAGCACGGGCAATGGTTTTCGCGTTATTAGCTCGGACATAGGCTCACGACGAAGCCCAGGCGACTTGTGCCTGCGGGTCCCGCGATGCCTGCCGGGCGTGCGTGCGCGCCCAGTTGCGCAGGCCGTTCACCTGTTCGCGCATCGTGCGTGAGAGCGGTACCGTGGCGGCGATGGCGTGCTTCAGGCCGTCCATATTGAGCTCACGTTCACCATCGTCAAAGGCATCGTACAGCGCCGCAATAATCACTTGTTCGATTTCTGCACCGCTGAACCCGTCGGTCTCGCGGGCCAGTTGAACCAGGTCGAACCGGTCTGGATCACGGTGACGTTTGGCCAGATGGATACCGAATATCTCCTCGCGTTCCCGCTGCGAGGGCAGATCGACGAAGAAAATCTCGTCAAAGCGGCCTTTGCGCAGGAGCTCGGGCGGCAGCAGGTTAATGTTGTTGCTGGTGGCGATGACAAAGACCGGCTTGGTTTTTTCCTGCAGCCAAACCAAAAAACTGCCAAACACCCGTGCCGCCGTGCCTGCGTCGGAACGATGGGAGCTGATGGTGCCAGCCAGTCCTTTCTCGATCTCGTCGAGCCACAGCACCGCAGGGCTGACCGTCTCGGCCAGGCGCAGCGCCGACCGGATGTTTTCCTCCGACGAGCCAACCATCTGGCTAAAGACCTTGCCCATGTCCAGTCGCAACAGAGGCAATTGCCACAGGTTAGCGGTCGCCTTGGCCACCAGCGATTTGCCCCCGCCGGGCACCCCCAGCAATAGCAAGCCCCGCGGTGCCGGCAGGCCGAACTGCCTTGCCCGTTCGCTGAAGGCCATCTGCCGTTTTTTCAGCCAGCGTTTTAGCTCGGCCAGCCCGCCGATGTTGTTCATGTGCTCGCCAGGCTCAGTATATTCTAAAACCCCCGATTTGCGAATCAGTTGTTTTTTTTCGGCGATGATCACGTCCACGTCGAAACCGCGGCGCAATACCACCGACTTGGCAAAGACGTTCTCCGCCTCGCTGACGGTCAAACCTTGGGCCGCCTTGAGGACGCGTTCTCGCTCTTCACCTTCCAGGTCCAACTGCGCGCCCCCACGCACGCGCGCTGAACGGACGACGCGCCCTAGCGCCGCATCCAACTCGTCCAACGAGGGCAGCGCAAAGTCGAGTACAGAGACCTCTTTCTCCAGCTCCGGCGGCAGTCGCAACAGCGGCGACAGGAAGAGCAGCGTCTTGGCGCTCGTTTTCAACGTCTGCGACAGGTCGCGCAGCTTGCGCACGATGCGCACGTTGTCAGCGTATCCGTCACCTATGTAATCCTGGACTAGAAACTTGTGAAAGTCTTTAAAGAGAAAGAGGGCCGTGTCCCGTGACTCGGCGACGTGCTCCAACGCCCGCATAGGGCTCACGGCTGTCGGGTCCACCGGCGTGGGTTGCAGCGTGTCAATCGCGACGATGCCCTCGGTGACGGTCCAGGCGAACAGGCGCTTTCTGCGCTGCGCCGCGATGTTTCGCAACATCTCTTCGATGCGCCGCTCGTCCCAAGAAATGATATAGATTATGGGATAGCGGGCTTTGATGAGCAGTTCCAGTTCTTGGGTCTGATCGGTGAGCATGTCACACCTTGGCCGCGTTGGGAAATCCCCCTTCAGTCCCCTCCGTCTGTGGCTTGGGAGTACCTGTTTGTTGCTGACAGGACGGAGGGAGGTTGCTGCCGTCACCGTCGAGAAACTGAATGTGGTTTTGTGTTGCCTGTTCCAGGTCCGTGTAAACGCCGCGATAGTCAGGCGGCAGCAGGGCTGCCAACTGATACATCGCTTCTGTGGTCATCGCAACCAGGCTCTCGCGGGTCAGCCGGCGCGAGTTGCTGCACAGGTGGAATGGTTTGCCTAGCTGGATGTGCACCGGAGTACGTCGCAGCCGCTTGAGGTGCTG
>CBFDAD010000148.1:0-5053 GCA_965602705.1 uncultured bacterium | reverse complement strand
ATCCCCGTGCCAGGGGGCTCCACGCTACAAAAGAGATACCCGTGCGAGCGGCATACTCCAGCACATCTGGACGCGTTTCCCACTCGCCAGTAAGAATATCGTATTGATTCTGGACCGCCAGCACCCGGCAACGGATCGAGGCACTTGCTTCGACCGCCCGGTAGATGGAGAGTTGATCGACCGTAAAATTGGACACCGCAAAGTAACGTATCAGATCCCGCTTGACAAGATCCTCAATGGCCGCCAGGCTTTCCTCCACGGGGGTAAACGCGTCAAAGCCGTGAAAATATAGTAAATCGATGTGCTCTAGCCCCAGTCGCTCTAAACAGGCATAGACCGCATCCAAGACGTTGCCCCTGGAAAGACGGCTGTGGTTCGGCGTACGCCCGTCCATTCCCCAACAAACCTTGGTGGCCAGCACTACATTGCGTCTCTGGTCCGGGTTGTTCTTGAACCAGGTTCCGATCACTCGCTCCGAGTTCCCAGAAGCCCCGTTGTAGCGGTTAGCCGTGTCCCAAAATGTCACACCCAATTCGATCGCCCGGTCAAAGATTCGCAGCGCCGTCTTTTCGTCCACCCGGGCGCCATCCCCGGTCTCAGGGTACCCCATTTTCCAGGTGCCCAACCCCACGTTGGACACGCGCAATCCCGATCTTCCCAGCAAACGGTAAGGCATACCGTTGTATTCATCGGCTGTCATAGGCACGTTATACAATTCAGGATGCGGTTTGCTGTGATCTATATCCATTTGAACCTCCTCCTGCTTTAACGTTCATTCCGATAAAGACACTGACTGACCAGCGTCGATGGATTGCACCACCGCATCCAGTGTGGCGGCGATGGCTGCCCCCTCACGGACATCCACCGCTGGAGTCGCGCCAGTCTCAACGCTCTGCAAAAAAGCCTCGATTTGAGCGTCAAACAGCGCTTGCACGGTCGGGTCAGGATAGTCACGCCAGGCAATCAGGGGGATGGGCAGCTCAAAGAACGCGTCCCGACCTACGTCCAGCAGCCGGTTGAGTGCCAGCCGGTTGTTGATGACCGTCCCCTCGTCGCCGTAGACGGCCAGATCTAACGCATAAGGCCGCTGGGCCGCTTCGCTAACCAGGACTCGCCCCAGCGCACCGCTCTGAAAACGCAGGTTGACGATCACCGTGTCGTCGTGGCTCTGGTGCGACCAGCCTTGACGGGTGGCGAAAGCGGAGACCTGGACTATAGGCCCCATCACCCAACGCAACAGGCTGACGGGAAGACAACCCAGGCTGACCAGCGCGATCTGAGGGTTGCGCGAGTCCCGGCCCCACCAGTCGACCGGCATATGACGGGTCCAACCACGCCCCAAAAAGCTGGCCTCGGCCAGGAAGGGCCGCCCCAACTCTCCCCCATCCACCAGCCGCTTGATATGGATAAAGGCCGGTTCAAAGCGATCAATCTGGCCCACCTGCAAGACGCGGCCGGTCTCCTCCACGGCCTGGATCATCGGGGTGGCATCGGACAGGCACGGGACCATAGGCACCTCGCAAAAGACGTGCTTGCCGGCCCGCAGCGCCTGGGCCGACCACTCGGCATGCAGGTGATTGGGCACGCAAAGCGAGACGCAGTCCACGTCCGGCCGGGCCAGGAGCGCCCCCAGGTCGGTCGTGACCAGCGACAGATCGTACGTCTGCTGTAATCGTGCCAGCCTGGCCTCGTCCCGGCCCCAGACGGCCACCAGCTCGGCCCGCGGGTTTTCGTGATAGGCCCGCATGTGATACAGGCCCGGCTGACCGGTGCCGATCACCGCCGCGCGGCAAACCATTAGAAACAGCTCATCCTTTCAGGGCCCCGACCGTGATCCCCTTGACGAAATAGTCCTGGAACACCAGGAACACGATCAGCATGGGAACAAAGGCAAACGTGGCGCCGGCCATGGCCAATCCCAGGTCATACTTGTCCAGGACGGCCGTCAACTGGGACACCCCTACTGGCAGAGTGTACATCTGGCGCTTGGTGATCATCAGCAGTTGCCAGATATAATCGTTCCAGCCTGCTACAAAGGCAAAGATCGCCAGAGCGCCTATGGCCGGCTTGGTCAACGGGACCACGACGTAACGAAAGATGCCAATCTCCGACGCGCCGTCGATGCGCGCGGCGTCCAGTAAATCGTTAGGGATACCCTGCATGAACTGCTTGATCAGAAAGATGCCAAAGGGGTAAGCGACGTACGGCGCGATCATCCCCTGGTAGGTGTTGAACCACTTGAGCTTCTGCATCAAAATGTAGAGCGGGATCAACGAGATTTGCTTGGGCATCATCATCGTGACGATCAACAGCCAAAACAGCACGGTCTTCCCCGGAAAGTTTTTCTTGCCAAAGGCATAGCCAGCCAATAGGCTCGTTACGACCGCGAGAAAAGAGGTGCCGCTCGCGACGATGGCACTGTTGAGGAACCAACGCAAGGTAGGGCTGCTTCTGAACAAGAGATTGTCATAGTTTTCCAACGTCGGGTTCGCTGGAAACCATTCCGGGGGAACACGCATCGCATCAGTTTGGAGTTTAAAGGAACCCGTGATCATCCAATACAGAGGCATCAGCGAAGCCAGCGCCAGAAAGAGCAAAAACAACAGACCTAGAAAGTAGAGCGCCTTGATCAGTATCTGGCTCGCACTCAGTTGCCGCTTGGTCCGGACGACCCGGCGTTCCGCGGCTTGTGTTACTTCGCTCATATCAAATCCTCCGCTGGGAACCGCTCACCCTTTCAGTGCCCCGACCGTGATGCCCTTGACGAAATAGTCCTGGAACACCAGGAACACGATCAGCATGGGAACAAAGGCAAACGTGGCGCCGGCCATGGCCAATCCCAGGTCATACTTGTCCAGGACGGCCGTCAACTGGGACACCCCTACTGGCAGAGTGTACATCTGGCGCTTGGTGATCATCAGCAGTTGCCAGATATAATCGTTCCAGCCTGCTACAAAGGCAAAGATCGCCAGAGCGCCTATGGCCGGCTTGGTCAACGGGACCACGACGTAACGAAAGATGCCAATCTCCGACGCGCCGTCGATGCGCGCGGCGTCCAGTAAATCGTTAGGGATACCCTGCATGAACTGCTTGATCAGAAAGATGCCAAAGGGGTAAGCGACGTACGGCGCGATCATCCCCTGGTAGGTGTTGAACCACTTGAGCTTCTGCATCAAAATGTAGAGCGGGATCAACGAGATTTGCTTGGGCATCATCATCGTGACGATCAACAGCCAAAACAGCACGGTCTTCCCCGGAAAGTTTTTCTTGCCAAAGGCATAGCCAGCCAATAGGCTCGTCAAGACGGCAGAAAACGCAACGCCGCTGGCGACGATGGCACTGTTGAGGAACCAGCGTAAGGTAGGGCTGCTGCCTCTGAACAGCAGATTGTGATAGTTTTTCAGCGTCGGGTTCTGGGGAAACAACTCTGGCGGAACACTCATCGCATCGCTTTGGATTTTTAACGAACCCGTGATCATCCAGTACAAGGGCATCAGTGAAGCCAACGCCAGAAAGAGCAAAAACAGCAGGCCTACATAGTAGAAACCCCTGTGCAGTATCTGCCCCGTACCCAGTTGGCGCTTGGTCCGGACGACCCGGCGTTCCGCGGCTTGTGTTACTTTACCCATATCAAATCCTCCGAAAGTGACCCTAGTACTGCACTTCTCGACCCAGGAAGCGATACTGAATCACCGCGATCGTGCCGACGATGACCAACAGGATCACGCCCATCGCCGAAGCATAACCGAACTTGTAAAAGTCAAAACCGGTCTGCCAAATGTCATACACGATCGTCATAGTGGCATAGGCCGGCCCGCCCCGGGTCATCAACAAGACGACGACGAACGTTTGGAAAACACCGATGGTCTGGGTCACGAATACGAAAAGGGTGGTCGGCAGCAGCAACGGAAAAGTCACATTCCGGAACTGCTGCCAGGAGTTGGCCCCGTCGATCTTGGCCGCATCCAACAGTTCCTCGGGAATGCCTCCCAAAGCCGCCAGAAAGAGGATGATCGGTTGCCCCAGGATCCAGGTCAGGACCACAAACGCCAGCGCGGGCAGGGCCGTCTTCATGTCCCCCAGCCACGCCACGCGGGACAGGCCGACGGAGGTCAGGATATAGTTGAGCAGGCCAAAGGCAGGGCTGTAGATCCACAGCCAGACCATAGACAGGACCACACCACTGGCCACCACCGGCAGGTAAAAAGCCATCCGGAAAAAGGACTGGATGGATTTGCGCAGGGGAAAGATCATCACGGCGACAAACAAGGAAATGAACAGCGCGGACGGCACCACACCCAGGACGAAGAAAACCGTGTTCTTCAGCCCGCGCATGAAAGCTTCATCTTGGGTCAGTCGCTCGAAATTCTTTAACCCTACAAAAGTCTCCGTGGTCAGATTCTTTTTGTAGAGACTCAGGCGTACCCCCTCCAGCAAAGGGTAAACAGTGAAGATGAGAAAAGGGATGTACGCTGGCAAGATGAAATAGTAAGCCCACCGGTTCTTGAAAATCCGCCGGATCAAGCCTTTTTCTTCCATGAATAACTCCTCCCAACTCAAACAATTCAGTCTCAGCAGACCCAATTCCATGATCAACCGCCCGGTGCATCCACTCGATTACGCTCAGGGCGGGCCTGCTACGCTACTAAGGAGTTGTCCATTATTAACTTCGCACTTCTCGATACCAGCAAAAGTCAGCCTGAGCTTGTCGAAGGGTGACTTTTGCGGCTCCCGGCTCGAAAACCCGCTCGAAATCATCCTTCGACAGGCTTTGCGTAAGCATCCAGAACGCAGCGGCGGACAGGATGATTTCTCGCTAGACGCCAAAATGCGAAGTTGCTTTTGGACGACTCCCAAGAAACTTGACCGCAGTTTCTTACTCACTGAATAGCGCCCGCGGCGCTATGGAATACTCAGAATGACAGGCTGGCAGTTACGGCCAGAGACAGTTGTGGGATGCTCCTGGGAGCGGCGCCCCCAGGAGCATCCGGCGACGTTACCTACAATGTGCTACTTTCTACAGCATGCTGTTCGACGGAGCTCACAGCGTGCT
>CBFDAD010000147.1:0-5064 GCA_965602705.1 uncultured bacterium | reverse complement strand
CTTGAGTCGCCTGCGCAATTTGCTCTGGTGTCATCTCGCAGAGCATCTTGACCGGGCGGTGTGTCGTCTGTTTCCATAGCGTCCGATCAAGCATCTTGAACAGGACTCGGGAATTGTCGTGCCAACTCCACCAAAGGTTAAAGGCGAGTTAACCTAGCCGGCTCACCGCATCTGGGATTTTGGATTGGATATGTTCAGCACAACGGCCATTCTGTTTCACGGTTCTCTTTTTCCTCCTGGCTCGACTGTTTACAACTCGGCCCCCACCTGCCCACGTTTCCTCGCTCCGACTTGTACCACACAAGGCGCCATTGAGCAGGCACTGCCTTGTCGTGGCTAGCATTTTACCACATAAAGCACCAAAACACTTTGGTTTTGTATTTGATTTTCGTCAGAGTTATATTAGTATTTTGACAGACGCAGCCTGGAAAAACAAGCAAAGACAGGTTGGGATTCTAAACGGCTCTTACTGCCTCTTCATGAACCGACTCAGGATCACGGCCCGGTCGTGGAGCTGCACGCGGTCGCCGACCTCGAGTTGCTCGCGCGACTTGCCAGCCCAGGCGTGAGTGTGCTGGAACACGGCAATAATCGTGTCCGGTACGGCGTACTTGCGCCTGATGTAGACCTGGCCGACCAGATGGCCCTCGGTATCAATGGAGCAACTGGTGATTTTCCCTGCCACCCGACCCTTGAGGCTGACAACGGGATCATCCGGTTGCGGCACGCGCACGCCGCGCTCCACCATGCGGAAGCGGGCGACCACGCTATCACGCTTCCGTTCTTTGTCAATGTAGGGTCGCCGCCCCACAAAGAATGGCTTGTAGGTTTTGACATAGCTGCCAAAACCGGCGTCACCAGGCCCCAGGTCCAGCGGGCCAGCCAGCTCGTGACCGTAGAGGGGCAGACCGGCTTCGATGCGTAGACTATCCCGCGCACCCAGGCCGATGGCCTGGATCCCAAATGGCTCACCAACATCCATCAGTGCCTCCCACAGCGCCGCGGCCTGGTCGGGATGCACAAACAGCTCGTAGCTCTGCCTCTCGCCGGTGTAACCGGTGCGGGCGATGATCAGGTCAAAACCACCCAGGCAACCCTGCATAACCTCGGTACGGCTCAGACGTCGCAGGCGGTATAGCGTCTCTTTGTCGCCGCCCAGGGCCCTCAAGATACGACGAGACTCGGGGCCTTGTAGCGCCAGGTCCACCCGCCGCTCATCGCCGACCTCTGGGGCGCTTAAGTCCCGCATCTCCGTGGCGCAGGTCGAGCGCGTCCAGGGCCGCTCGCAGTCTATGCAAACCTCGCCCCGGTTGACAGCATTGAGCCAGGCCCAGTCCTTATCATTGTTGGCGGCGTTAACCACCATCATGTAACGTTCATCTTCCAGACGATAAATCATGATATCGTCGATGACCTGTCCGTGAGGCGACAAAAGATAACCGTAATGCGACTCACCGACCTGGAGACGACTCACGTCGTTGGTTGTCACCACATCCAGGAAAGCGCTGGCATTGTGGCCACGAAAGTCAAGCACGCCCATGTGCGCAACGTCAAAAAGGCCGGCAGCCGTGCGAACGGCCACGTGCTCTTCTTGCACACCGGCGTAGCGCACCGGCATCTCCCACCCGGCAAAGTCAACGATGCGCCCGCCCAATTTCTCGTGCGTTGCGTAAAGGGGGGTGCGCTTTGCTGGACCCGTCTCGGTCCCGTGCCAATAAAACTCGGGCAACGCCTCATCCCGGGGGGCGTCAGCAACGCCCGCAAGCCCGATGTAGTAGGGCTTTGCGGCCGAAAGGGGGTTTTCGTCGCTGGCTTGAATCGTCAGCTCCGAGTCATCCAGGCTGCGCACGATGACCGGGCCGATCAACTTGACGTGCGGATTGGCCTGATCCGCCAGCACGTAGCCGTCGGAGAGAGCTCGCAGCCAGCCGGCGACGCGGTTGCGCACGTTGGCAGGTACGACCAACTGGTAACGCCGCTTTTCCTCCAGGCAATACAACGTTCCTTCAGCCATCAGGCCGCCGTCTTTTTCCAGCAAGCGGGTCGGCTGCCAATCACCTGCTCGTAGCGCGTAAACGTCATTGGTAGTAGCCATCTGTAGGAAGCGCCGGGCGTGATAATGCTCAATCTCTAACGTCGCCTGGCCACCGCCGCTGGGAGCAAGAATAAGGTCATAATGGGGATAGCCGTGGCAACTTGGCTCATAGTCCAAATCGGCCGCGTCGGCCAGTTGAGCCAGGCGGCGTTTGGCCTCCTGCAGCACGTCAAAGTCAATCCGGGCGCGGTAGAGCGGGCCACGCGAGCCGGCCATGGTAAAGGGCACACAATTCTTGAGCACCAGGGCAATGATCTCGGCCAGGCTCTCCATCTCCGGTTCTTTCAGCCCGCGCTGAGTGATCCAGGGAGTGCCCAGGCGGATACCGCTGGCCAAACCAGCGCTTTTGTCGCCGGGAATGGAGTTGCGGTTACACACAAGACCTACTACATCCAGGATACGCGCAGCGATGTCGCCCATGAGAGGCGTGCCATCGTCGGCGCGGACGCTCTTGCAGTCCACCAACAAGAGATGGGTGTCGGTGCCGCCGTAAGGGATGCGCAACCCCCGCGCCTTTAACGCTTCAGCCAGGTGCGCGGCGTTGGCCACGGTCTGGTGTTGCAACGCACGGAACCGCTCCGTCTGCGCCAATTTAAAAGCCGTGGCGATGCCCGCGATGGTGTTAAAATGCGGGCCACCTTGTTCGCCGGGAAACACGGCACGATCTATGCGGCCGGCCAGGCGGCGGTCGGTGGTCAAAATGCAGGCTCCGCGCGGGCCAGCCAGCGTCTTGTGAGTGGTAAAGGAGATGACGTCGGCATATCCTAGCGGCGAGGGATAGGCACCCGCCACCACCATACCCGCCACGTGCGCGATGTCGGCCAGCAGGTAAGCACCCACCTCGTCAGCAATCTCCCGGAAACGGGCCCAGTCGGGTGCCCAGGGATAAGAGGTATAGCCAGCGATGATCATGCGTGGTTTATGCTTGCGAGCCAATTCGGCGATCTGATCGTAATCCAAGCGCTCCGTCTTGGGGTCCACCGAGTAAGAGACGGCTTTGTAGATCTTTCCGGAGCGATTGGCCGGACTGCCGTGGGTGAGATGACCACCGTGCATCAAAGACATGCCCATAATTGTCTTGCCCGGCTTGACCAGCGCAGCGTAGACGGCATTGTTGGCTGGCGCACCTGAGAGCGGCTGCACGTTAACGTAAATGTCATCGGCACGGACGTCGGCCGTCGCAAAGGCTTCGGCGCAACGCCGCCGCGCCAGAGCTTCTACAATGTCGGCGTATTCGACTCCTTTGTAGTAACGTAGATCGGAATAGCGTCGATAGTTGGTCAATTGGCGCTCATAGTTCAGGATACGCGCTTCGTGCTGTTCGCGGGTGGCCGGATGGGGGTAGCCCTCGGCATAGATGTTCTGAAAGACCGAACCCAAGGCTTCGCGGACCGCACCTGGGGGGGAACTTTCGGAGGGAATTAGAATCAATTTGCGGGCCTGACGTTCCGCTTCATAATCGATCAGTTGGTCCATAGCGGGATCCAGGTCCGCCAGGCTGCCTTGTAAAAGGAAATCAGAATCTGTGCTCATTTTTTAGACTCCTGTGTCAAATTCGTCGTATCCTGTCGCCGTTCTGCTGGGCCCAAAGGGACGCTTCGCACAGCGACACCCATCAGCGGAACATCCGGCCTATTTTACCCCACCCAGGCTCCCTGCGCCAGCCGCCACAATACATTCGTAGCCCAACGTATGGCGCTGGGTGTACACGCTGAGGGCAGCATCGAACCTCAGACCCAAGGCCGGGCCGTAGATCGACCAGGCAGGCTTGATCACACCGGCATATGCTAGTTTTCTAACAAGATTGTGTTACACTTTGCGCATCCAAGATATAGAGTGTCGCACAAAGCGCACGCCCGCAAAGAGGCGCGCGGCCAGGTGGGGTTCAGCCCGGAGGCTGGATAGCCAAGTCTGCGCAGTTGGCCCCCGGAGTAAAAGGGCACTATAGAACACGATGGGTGATGACGAAACTAGGTATAGATCACTGTTAACGAGGTGTTGAGATGAACCGATTGGCGCGTTGGTTGATTCTAACAGGTGTGACAAGTATCGTCCTGATCCTGACTGCGGTCCTGATGATTGCCGCATCCCCTGCTGTCGCTGCCACGCCCCGCATAGAGCCGCAAACAGGAACCACCGCAGCCTTGGCACCAGACCTGGCCAAGGCACTGGCGACAGCCGCGCCCGACCAGCGCCTGAACGTCATCGTCGAGATGCGCGAGCTGGTCAACCTCGCCGTGCTGGCCGCAGGCCTGGCAAACGACCCCGCCACCGCCCGGCAGCACATGGTTAACGCGATGCAAAGCACCTCTGAACACACCCAGGCTGAGGTCCGCACCTACCTGGCCACGCGCTGGCTGGCCGGGGACGTGGAGCGCGTCACGCCTTTCTGGATCTTTAACGGATTGGCCGTCAACGGCGCGCGACCGGACGTGGTGCGCGCGCTGGCCGCCCGAACCGACGTAGGGCTGATCCGGCTGGACCATTGGCGTCATTGGATCGACGCCCCACCAACAATTGACAATCAGGAAGCGACGCGCGATATGCCAGTTGAATGGGGTATCGAGAGAATTCGCGCCGACGAGGTCTGGAGTAGCCTGGGCATCAGCGGTACCGGCGTGGTTGTGGCAAACCTGGATTCGGGGGTGGACTGGCAACACCCGGCGCTGCAGACCAACTACCGCGGCTATGACCCCAAGGGCTTTCACCAACACGAGGGCAACTGGTTCGACGCCACCGGCAGTGGCGCGCTTTACCCCGTAGATGCGCACGGCCATGGCTCGCACACGATGGGGACGATGGTCGGTTCCGGGGGGCTGGGCGTCGCGCCGGGCGCCCGCTGGATCGCCGTGCGCGCCTTTGACAAAAATGGCTCCGCACTCGACTCGTGGATCCACGCTGGTTTTCAGTGGCTGCTGGCCCCCAACGGTGACCTGAGTCTGGCCCCGCAGTTGGTCAACAACTCCTGG
>CBFDAD010000146.1:0-5083 GCA_965602705.1 uncultured bacterium | reverse complement strand
ATTACCAGGGCGATCTCAATGATCCGACCAGTCTGAGCTATAATTTGGTGTGGTCAATTCACAAAGACCGATCAGGTGTGTTGTGGATTGGCACATTTGGTGGGGGGCTCAGTAGACTGGAACAAGACACCGGACGTTGGCGCCACTACCGGCACGAGCCCAATGACCCGCATAGTTTGAGCGACGATACAGTCAGGGTAGTTTACGAAGATCAGTCGGGTGCGCTCTGGGTCGGAACGGCGGGTGGAGGAATCGACAGATTCGATCGAGAGACTGAGCGGTTTTTCCACTACCCATACGTAACCGACGACCCCGCCAATTTTGGCGGTAACTCGGTCTTGACTGTTTTTGAAGACCGGTCAGGGGTGCTCTGGATCGGAACTTTTGGTGGCCTCAACAGGTTTGATCGCGCGAAGGAGCGCTTTGTCAGCCATGGCCTGGGCGACAATACAATCCGGTCGATTTGCGAAGATCGGTCGAGTGTGCTCTGGATCGGAACCGAAAATGGTCTTGTGAGGCTTGATCGAGAAAGGGAGCAATTCATCTATTATCGAGCCGATCCTGGCGGTCAGCGCAGCCTTAGTAATGGCGCAGTTATGACGGTTTACGAAGACCAGACAGGTATGCTCTGGGTGGGAACCTTTGGTGGAGGCCTCAACAAGTTCGAGCGGGAGAAGGGGATCTTTACTCACTACAGAGAGAGCGACGGTTTGCCAAGCGATGTGGTTTACGGGATATTGGAAGATGATCAAGGGTTTCTCTGGCTCAGCACTAATAACGGAATATCCAGGTTTGATACACGCACCGAAGCATTCGAGAATTACGATGTGTCGGATGGGCTCCAGAGCAACGAGTTCAACTCGGGCGCCTACTATAAAGATAAAAGTGGGGAGATGTTTTTCGGCGGTGTCAACGGTTTCAATGCTTTTTATCCGGACAGGATAAAGAAGAATCCTTATGTACCACTGGTTGTGTTGACGTCTTTAAAACAGGGTGGTGAGGAGGTGGATTTAGGTCAAGCGGTTGAAAGTACAAAGGAAGTGACCTTTCGCTGGCCAAATAACTATTTCGAATTCGAATTTGCCGCCCTAAGCTTTCGTCAACCCGAAAGAAATCAATACGCTTATATGCTGGAAGGACTTGATAAGGATTGGGTCTATGTGGGGACGCAGCGATTGGGAAGGTATACCAATCTCCCCGGTAAAACCTACACCTTACGCATCAAGGGATCGAACAATGATGGCGTCTGGAATGAGGCGGGGGTTGCCTTAAGGGTCACCATTGTGCCGCCGTTCTGGGCGACCTGGTGGTTTAGGAGCATCGTCGCCCTGGTGTTGGTTGGCAGCGTGGTGGGTGGTTACCGGTTGCGGGTCAACAGCATCCAGGCGCGAAGCCGTGAGCTCGAAAGCCTGGTCGAGGAAAGGACACACGAGCTTGAGCAACGGACGCGTGAGATTGAGCGGCGCAGGCAGGAATTGGAGGCTCTCTACCGCGCCGACGCCGAGCTGCACCGCCAACTGCGCCTGGATCAGGTGCTGCAAGCACTGGCAGACATCGCCGTGGACATCCTCCAGGCAGACAAAAGCTCGTTGATAATCTGGGACGATCGCCGAGAAAAGTTGGTCGTGCGCGTGGCTCGCGGTTTCAATCCTGAGACTCTGGCCTGGATGTCTTACGGCCCAGGCGAGGGCACTGTAGGTCACATCGCCGTCACTGGCGAGGCCGTCATTGTGGAGGACGCTCGCACGGACCCGCGCATTGTCAAGCGGGCCGCTATCATCGAACCGGAGGGGATCCGCTCTTTTATGCAGGTTCCTATCAAAGTTGCCGGTGAGGTGTTTGGCGTGTTCAGTGCGGATTACGTTCAACCCCGTGCATTCGGCGATGACGAACAGCGGCTCTTTGTCGCCCTGGCTCAGCGCGCTGCTCTGGCCATTGATACCGCACAGCTTTACGAACAATCTCAGGCCCTGGCGGTTATGGAAGAGCGCAACCGGCTGGCGCGCGACTTGCACGACGCCGTCACTCAAACGCTCTTTTCGGCCAGCCTCATCGCCGAAGCGCTGCCCACACTCTGGGAAAGCGACCAGGGTGAGGGCCGGCAACTGTTGAAGGAATTGCGGCAGTTGAGCCGGGGTGCGTTGGCCGAGATGCGTACCTTGTTGTTGGAGTTGCGACCAGCGGCCCTGGTTGAGGCGGACATGGGCCATCTGCTGCGCCAACTCGCTGAGGCCGTCACGGGGCGGACGGGTATGTCCGTCATAGTCACGATGGATGAAAAGTGTGCGCTCCCCCCCGACGTACACGTCGCCCTGTATCGCATCGCCCAGGAAGCGCTGAACAACGTGGTCAAGCACGCTCAGGCCAGTCAGGTGACGGTCAGCCTGCGTTGCTCTTCCCCGCAGGCGGAGGGAATAGAAGGGGGGTACGTAGAGCTGTGTGTGAGTGACGACGGACGTGGCTTTGATCCAGGTAAGGTTTCGCCAGATCACCTGGGACTGGGCATTATACGGGAGCGCGCCCAAGCGGTCGGGGCCACGTTGGAGATCGCGAGCCAGCCTGGGCACGGCACTCGGGTAGTGGTTGTTTGGGAGGGGACCGAGTGACGTAAGGCCAACGGGTAAGAGGAACTGCTGACATTGATCTGTCTTGCGTGTTTCAAGCAAAGGAGAACCTTATGAGCGCGTCGGAATTAATTCGCGTCATGATTGTTGATGACCACGATATGGTTCGCAAAGGGCTGGCGACCTTTTTAAAAGTCAGCGCCGACCTGGAACTGGTGGCTGAGGCCAGAGATGGTCAGGAAGCCTTGCTGATGTGTGAAAAAGTTCAACCGGACGTGGTCCTGATGGACCTCGTGATGCCAGAGATGGACGGGATGACTGCCACCCGGGCCATCCGCGAACGATGGCCTCAAGTGCAAGTCATCGCCCTGACCAGTTTCCAGGAGCAGGGGATGGTGCAGGAGGCACTACAGGCTGGTGCTATTGGCTACCTGTTGAAGAATGTCTCAATTGATGACCTGGCCGAAGCGATTCGCGCCGCCCACGCTGGACAGTCTACGTTGGCGCCAGAGGCAACCCAGGCATTAGTGAAGACCGCCCGCTCTACGAGTGAAGAGCTTGAACCTGGCCGTGACCTGACCCCTCGGGAGCGCGAAGTTCTGGTCCTGCTGGTCGAGGGGTTGACTAACCCGGAGATTGCCGAACGGTTGAGCGTCAGTCGCTCGACTGCCAGGGCGCACGTCAGCAACATTCTTGCCAAACTGGGTGTCTCCAATCGTGCGGAGGCGGTGGCCCTGGCGCTACGGAGCAGACTGGTTTCCTGAACAAAGCGAAAATTGGACACCTGTCCAATCCCAAAATTCCCCAGATGCCCAATGTGTCTGGGGAATTTTTATCTTATAATGATGAAAGAATCGCTGATGAAATGAGGTAACGCCGATGCGCATCTTGCTCGCTGACAGCCAACCCAAGGTCCGATTCGCGATGCGCGTGTTGCTGGAACGCCAGCCAGGGTTAAAAGTGATGGGCGAGGCTGCAAATGCCGACGACCTGTTAAATCAAGTGGAGATGAGTTGCCCCGATATAGTGTTAATTGCCTGGGGCTTGCCAGGTGTGGCGGCAGATGATTTTCTGTCCGCCCTACGCGGGATTTGCCCGGATCTGTCTGTCATCGTTCTCAGTGGGCGGCCAGAGGTGCGTCGAGCCGCCCTCGACGCAGGTGCTGACGCCTTTGTCAGCAAGACCGACCCACCGGAATATTTGTTGATGGCTATCGAAGACTGTGTGAAAAAGAGTGTATGGCACGAAGGAGAGAGGGGTGAGCAGAGCGGAATCTTCACATCGGACCATGAGCATCAACGGGGATGCGTGGTCTGACTTGGCGTGAAGATCAGGAGGATACGAGATGTTATTTCCAGACTATAAGGCCGAGCGTGTCGCAGAAGAACAGGCGAAAGATCGTCTTCGAGAAGCCACGACGCGTCGAATGTTGCGTCAGGCGGGCGTGGAGCAACCCGGCTGGGTGTCGTGTCAGGTTTGCCGGCTGCTGTCTCACCTGGGACATCTGCTGGTGGTTCTGGGGCGACGGTTACAGCGCTACGAAATGCCGACGATACCTTCTGCAGAGCAGAATAAGGTCAGTGAAGCATTCTCCGGCAAATGAACCGGATGGAAGAGGGTGGTCAAGAACCTGTATCAATCGCCTTTAGCCATGGTCCATGCTTAAGGAGCCCAAGACAGCCGTTCTATTAGCCAGTTTGGATGTCGGTCGCCGATGGTCAACAAGCGGCGCACGTTGCTGCCATCAGGGGACATCAGATACAAGGCCCAACCTCCATCTCGATTGGAGATAAAGGCGATAGCGCTGCCGTCGGGCGCCCAGGCAGGCAGCCCATCGCTGGCGGGCGCCTCGTCGTCCAGTGTCAAAACAACTACTCCACCCGCGGTATTGACCAGGAACACGTCCCAGTCACCGCTGTGGTCGGACATGTAAGCGATATTGCCGCCGTCCGGTGACCAACTGACAGGTGTGTCTTGGGGGTCGGCCGTGAGTGGCACTGGGGCCGCGGCCGGGTCGTTGGGATCGATGACACATACCCCTCGTGCCGCGCCGTCGACGATGCAACCGCTGAAGGCCAGCGCTCCCTGAGGCCCCCAGATAGGGTACTTGCCCAGGGTCAGTGGTTGTGGCTCCGAAGAGCCGTCAACAAGTGCCACGTAGATACGCCAGCCATCGGCTTCCTGCCGGGCGTAAGCCAGGCGTGTGCCGTCAGGAGACCAGGTAGGCCAAAAGGCGGTTGGATCGCCCACGAGCGTAACGGGCCCACCGCCAGCGGTAGGTACAGCTTGGAGCCCCGTCGCGCCCCGGTAGGCTAGCATGCCACCATCACGGCGCCAGTTGGGCTGTCCAGCATTGCCAGCCACTCTCGACAGACGCTGGTCGTAGGCCGAGACCGCATAAAGCTCATAAACGCTCAAGTCACTGTTATAGGCCGTGTAAGCCAGACGCCCCACGGTAAAGCCTTCGACCGTCACCGTGACCGTCCCGGTGATCTGGCCGGGGATAGGCGTCGGTGTCG
>CBFDAD010000145.1:0-5157 GCA_965602705.1 uncultured bacterium | reverse complement strand
CGTCATCTTTGCCGACGAGCCGACGGGACTGCTGGACCGGCGCACGGGCCTGCAGGTGATGGCGCTGTTGCGCGGCTACCGCGACCAGGGCAGTCTCATCGCCGTCACGCACAACCCCGAGATCCTCAGCGAGGCCGACCTGGTGATCACCTTGCGTGATGGACGGATCGTCAACGCCAGAGATCGTCTAACGCGCGCTTTACAGGCCGATCCATCATAGTGGGAGGTAGCCATGAACCCCCTGTCCCCCTTTACCTACTATCGCCGCCACAAGCGCCAGGCGCTGCTGATGGTGGGTCTCGTTACCCTGGTGACGCTGGGCATCTACGTCATGGTCGGCATGCTATACCCTGTTTTGGAGAGCGTCTCAATTGTTGACCTCGGCCCCCTGAAACACTCTAGCCTGATCTACCCTGACGCCGGCTCATCGCCCGAACCAAACGTCGTCTCGCAGGTTCAAGCGCATCCAGACGTGGCGCGGGTGATTCCAGAAAATGGCCTGGGCTTGTTCGTCCAAGTACCGGCGCTGGTTGCTACGAGCGCCTCACGCGTGCTGGGGGTGCCCGAGGCCGACATGCCGGTCGTGGTGGATGCCTGCGGTCTGCGCCTGAAAGAGGGGCGACTGCCCAAGGCGTACACCAACGAGCTTGTGCTCTCAGAAGAGCTTGCGATTGCGCTGGGGCTGCGCGTCGGCGACCAGGTTGACCGCTCAGTCAACGAACTTTATTACGTGTCCATCCCATCCCCACTGGTGCTGGTGGGTATCCTGGAGACAGGTCCTTCGGCTACGCTCAGGACAGGCCCTTCGATAGGCCCCGAACAAGGCGTCCGCATAGCTATGGTCTCTTACGAGTACCTCAACAGCCACGAAATGTACGCGCCCCGGCAGTCCGGCCTGCTCGTCATTGCCAAGCAAGGGCGCAAGCCGTCAGTGGACGATTTTCTGGAGAGCGCCATCCTTTCACCGCACACGCACGTGGAGACTCGCAGGCAAGCCGATGAGCTCACGGCGCGCACCCGTCGAACGCTCAACCTCGTCCTGGGCGTCGTGGACGGCCTGGTCGCGGTCGTGGTCACGCTGGTCATCGGGGCGATTAACCAGATTGCCCTGGCGCAGCGACTGGCAGACCTGGGTGTGCTGCACGCCATTGGTCATCACAAGCGCCGGTTGATTCGCCACCTGACGTTAGAAACGACCGTCATGGCGGGAGTGGGTTGGCTTGCCGGCCTGGCGCTGGCGTGGCTCGCTCTGGCCTGGCTGAAAATTAATTTCTACGCGCCCAGGGGAATGGCGTTGAACCTGGCAAACCCCGCGCCGCTCCAGTTCGCCGTCCCAATTCCATTGGCCGTAATCGGCTTTGCTGCTTTCAGCGTCATAAGGGTTTTCGCCCGCCTGGACGCCGTGAGCATCATCGAGCGGGGCAAACTCAGTACAGAAGCGAGAGGTCGGTGGCAAGCGGCAAAGGAATCGTCGGCCAGGCCGCTGTCGTCCTGGATCTTTTACCTGCGCCATCGCCGTCGCGGGCTGATATTGGTGACAATTACGGGACTGATGATTCTGGGAGTCGCCTTTCCGGCCTTTTTCTTCTCGCCGATGATTGACGCGCAAAAACCCCTCTTCCTCAACTACCTGCGCTACGTCGGTATGGCCCGACCAGGGGTAGGCGGCGCCGTTGATCCTGGCGTGACGGCGCAAATCAAATTCCACCCCTCTGTCGCGCGTGTCATTCCCGCCACAACATTGTGGTTGGCAATCAGCATACCACCTGTCTCGATGAATACGGCCACAATCTATGGCGTTTCTGAGGGCGACCTGCCGTATCTCATAGGCTTGTTCGAGTTGCGCCTCAAGGAAGGCCGCCTCCCCCGCCCGCACTCTAATGAGATTGTTCTATCAGAAGGGTTGGCTATGAATCGTGACTTGCGCGTGGGCGATGCAATTGGCCGCCCGGTCTACGAGCGAGACACAGACATCCCGACCGAGATGGTGGTCGTCGGTATCTTTTCGTCTAGCGACGTCTCACTAGGGTTTGCCTCTTCCGAATACCTAAGGAGCCACGAACTCACCTCGTCCATGCCAGTCCGCCAGCTCATCGTCCCGGCCAAGGGGCGCAAGGCCGAGCTGGATGCGTGGTTGGAGGAAGACGTAGCCTCTACGCGAACGCTCGTAGCAACCTACGACGCGCGATCCCGTGAGATGCACCAAGCTGCAAGCAGCCTGTTCCTGCTGATTGCCGCATTCGAGAGCGTCGTCGCCATCGTCGCAGCTATTGCGCTAGCAGCTTTGAACTATATCTTTTTCGCGCAGCGTCGAGAAGAGTTCGGCATCTTGCACGCCGTCGGTCGCAGCCGCCCATGGCTGGTTCTACGCACCACGAGGGAAACCTTGAGTGTGGTTGCCATAGCTTGGCTGATAGGGGCAGGGATGTGCGTGGGCATCCTGATCTACGCTCAGGCTAACATCTACGCTCCAGTGGGCCTGAGTCTGAATTTATCCAACCTATCACCCTGGCTGTTCACGCTTCCCATCCCGCTGGCCGTCGTCGTCGCCAGCGCCGGCACTATCGCCTGGATGCTGTCTCGGCTCGACCCGGTGTCTGTCGTCGAGAGGAGATAAAAAAGAAATTGGAGGGTAGTATGAACCCCTTATCAACCTGGACGTTTTATCGTCGCCATAAGCGACGCGCCGCCCTGTTACTGAGTTTGATCGGCCTGGTCACCGCTGGGCTTTACTTGATGGTAGCGCTGTCGTGGGCGATGTTTATCGAGCCTGTGCGTTCAAACAAAATGTTCCTATCAAAGTTTAGTGTCGCGATGCCGAGTTCCTTTGGAGGCGAATCGGACCCAACTGCGGTGGCCCAAATTCGAGCTAACCCTGACGTGGCGCAGGTCATTCCAGTGATATTCAGTCAGGGGATTTCCTTGCCTGAGTTGATGGGAGGCGGGACAAACTGGCTCCACTTGCTCGGCTTGATGGAAGAGGATGTGCCGTCTGTCATGGAGCGATGCGGCGCCAGGTTGAAGAAAGGGCGGCTACTGCAGCCACGGACGAATGGCATCATGCTTTCGGAAAAGGTTGCCGCCAACCTGGGGCTGCAGGTGGGGGATACGATTCACAATGCTGTTGGTTCATACTATAGCAACATCGTTGACCCTATGGAAGTGGTAGGCATTCTGGAGAGTGATGTTCGCCTGGCTATTGTCTCCTATGAATATCTCAACAGCCACGAACTGTACCGTATGTTTCCAACCAGGTTCCTGGTTGTGGCCCGGGGGGGTCGTGAAGCTGCCGTTGACGGCTTTCTCAGGAACGAGGTTCGGACGGCCCGGACCGACGTTGGGACGTTTCAGGAATTGACTGAGCAAATGGCAGACGAATATCGGAAAACCTACTTGTTGCTCCTCCCAATTACTACGCTCGTGGCGCTAGCGATGACGCTTGTGATTGGCGTCGTCAATCGAATCGCGTTCACGCGGCGCTTGCCAGAGTTCGGCATCTTGCACGCGGCCGGCCACAGCAGGAAATGGTTGACACGCCGCCTGACGATGGAAACCGGGGCCCTGGCCGTGCTAGGCTGGCTGATGGGGATCGGACTATCGTGGCTGATTCTTTACATCCTCAAGCTGGCCCTTTTTGCGCCCCGGGGACACGAGCTCAACGTGATCACATTGGCGCCGGCGGTGTTTGTCGTCCCGGTTCCGATTGCGGTGATTGGGTTTACGCTTTTCAGCGTTGGTCGCGTCTTCTCGCGTTTGGACCCGGTGGCCGTCGTTGAGCGGGGTGAACTGAGCCTGGAAGAGCACCAGCGCCGAGGGGCGACGGCTGCCAAGAGTTCGTCGAGGCCACTGGCTAGTTGGACCTTTTACAGGCGACATAAGCGGCGCGCCGTGCTGTCAACCGGCGCCATGGTCCTGATGATCATGGCGGTCGTCTTGTTTATTTTCCTCCTTTCAGCGACGCGCGACGCGCGGAAACCAGATCTAGGACATCTGAGCCGCATGAGCACTGTCAATCCTCCGCGCCCTGGCTCGCGCCTCCATCCCGGTGTGGCCGCCCAGCTCAGGACACACCCGACTGTGGAAAGGGTCATTCCGTTCCTCCGGTTCACGATGTTGGACATCAGCATTCCGCCTGGTGGAGGCGTAAATATCCATCCATACGGCGTCTATGCGGAGGATATGGCGTATCTGGTTGAATTGTACGGTTTGGAACTACAAGCGGGACACTTGCCGCGTCCCCGCACCAACGAAGTGGTTATTCCTGAAGCCGTTGCTCAGAACCGGGATCTCGAGGTCGGCGACATTATTGGGGATCCTGACCATCCTGCTTACCCCGGAGCATGGGAGTTGCCCGTCGAATTCGTGATCTCAGGCATTTTTGCCAGGGCCACGGCGCCAAAAGAAGAGAACTGGTTGTCATTTGTCTCGCTCGAGTTTCTGGAGAGCCACAAAGCTTACAACCCCCTGGATGACCCTGTTTATTCCCTGATCGCTGTGCCAAAGGCTGGACAAAAGGCCGCCCTCGATAATTGGCTGGAGAACGAGCTGGACAGTGACGAGGTGGGAGTGTGGACTTTTAGCCGAGCGCTTGCTCAGGACCAGAAAGCGCTTCGCACCCAGCTTTTGACGATAGCACTGTTGGAAAGTGTCATCGCCATCGTGGCCGCGGTGGCCCTGGCGGTGCTCAACTACGTCTCGATCTCCCAGCGGGGTTCAGAATTTGGTGTGTTGCACGCGCTGGGCTACGATCGCCTGCGGCTGGTGTGGCGCACCGTCCGGGAGACGCTTTTCACAACGGGGGTCGCCTGGGGTTTCAGTGCAGTTCTATTCCTGGGTGGGTTACTGTACCTGCAATTCGGCGTGTTCGCACCGCTAGGGTTAAGGCTCAACTTTTTCAACCTCACACCCTGGTTGTTCACCCTACCTATCCCTGTCACGGTGCTTGCTGTCACCAGCGTCACGATTGCCCGCACGCTGTCGAGGCTTGATCCCGTGTCCATCATTGAGAGAAGGTCGTCGTGATTGTAGTAAAGGCGGACAAATGAAATCATCACCCACCATTCCCCTGCTCATCGTCTTGATGCTAGGAGCGCTGCTCCTGATCGGATGCCGGAGTGAGGCCGCACCAACCGCGGTACCCACTCCCGCCGCGGGCAT
>CBFDAD010000144.1:0-5167 GCA_965602705.1 uncultured bacterium | reverse complement strand
ACTGGCGATCACGTCTAGCGGGTCGCCGACCACATCTGACAGGATCAGACTAACCACCGGCGCGGGGGCGGCCATGCGCGCCAGTCCCCCTCCTTTGATTTGTGACAGGTGCTTGCGCACCGTGTTCAGCTCGTTGATCGTCGCGCCACTGCGCAATAATTGGTCAGTCAGCGCTTGCAGGTCGGCCAGTGCGATGCCTGGCGCGGGTAGGGATAGCAGCGCGGAGCCACCGCCGGATATCGGGCACAGGACCAGGTCTCGAGGGCCGACGTTTGTCACCAGATCGGCCAGGCGGCGCGCACCCGCTACCCCGGCTTGGTCGGGCACGGGATGCCCGGCTTCCAAGAGCTCGACGGACGATAGGGACGCGTCGGATGACGAGTGACCGTATTTGGTGACGGCAATGCCGCCAGCCAGCCGGCCTGGCGGGTTTTCATAGCTATCCCCAGTCACGTTCGCCAAGGCCATCACCATCGGTGCGGCGGCTTTTCCCCCACCAGCGATGAACACGTGGTCAAAGTGGGTCAGGTCGTAGCGACGATCGGCAACGATCAGGTTGTCTCCCTCGCGATGCAGGTGGCGATGGATAGCCTGACCCGGTTCGACGGCAGCCAGTGCGGCCTTTTGCACGGCGTCGATGGCGCGGCGGCGTGCCGAAGTCAAATCCACGTTGCTGTGGTTCATCGTTGTCCTCCCTCGACAGTCTCGACCGCGGACTGGGCAGCTTCTGCAGGCGTCGCCTGGCCGCTCAACACCTTTGCCAGCGCTTCGGCCAACGGGCCACCAATTGCGGATGCCAAGTCAGGATTGGGGGCAGGGTTGGCCTCTGCCAGTAAATTGCGAATAAACGGCAGATAGGGATCCCCGCTGTCCCAGGCCTCAAAAGCTGCGTAGCGGGTGGGGAGCCGACCGGCAGCATAGGTCCAAGTGCCGTTGTTGTCTGGAGCTAGCAGGTGCTCGATTAGCGCAGCGGACAGCTCCTGGCGTTCTGGGTCTTGGGTTACCAGGGCTAAAGCCCAGCCCCGCCCGATAGTCGTGGCGCCGGGCGTGCGCAAGGGGATTGGGCCAAAGCTGGTGTTACTCAATCCGGCGCGCTCAGCAAGATAGATGCCTACCGGCACCTGTACCATCCCCGCCTCACCGATGCGGTAGGTAGCCCAGACGGTGGTGACGTCGGTTAGTTGCAGCACTGAGCTTGGAATCACATCCGCCTGCCGTGCTTTTTGGAAGAACTCTAGCGCCTCGGTCAGGGGCTCAAGGTCGAGGGTTGGCCGGTCGTTTTCGTCCATCAGCTCACCGCCGAGGGCCAGGTACTGAGTGAGGATGGCAGTGTTGACGCCGTCACTGGGCGCGGCGGGCGAAAAGACAAAAGGAACGGTGCTGGAGTAGATGTCGCGCCAGGAGCGAGGTGTTTCCTCGATGGCGGTGGTGTCGTAGACCAGATGGGACAGGTCGGCCTGATAGAGCACGCCAATCGCCGTTCCTTCTAGCGAGGTCAGCGTTCGAGCAAAATCAAACTGTTCGTCCAGCAATTCAGATGACACCAGGCCATCCAGTGATTGCAGCAGACCCGCCTGCGCGGCGCGGTACAGGTCGGCGTCACTTAGCGTGATCAGATCGGGCAACACCGAAGGGGCAGCCACACTGGCGGTCATCAAAAAGTCGAGCAACCCACCAGTGCCACTGCGCTTTTTCAAAATCACCTCGACGCGCACGCCGTGATCCTGTTGGAAGGCTTGAATTTGCCTGAGCAAGTGCATCCCGCCCTCGGTCTCACTGGTCGGGGCATAATCCTCGCTGGTCCACAACACTATCGTCAAGGGACCTTGTTCCGTGAGCGGGGGGGAAGGCGTGTCGTCGCCGGGAGGCGACGTCTCTGGCGGCGTACCGATGGCAGTGGGGCGGACGGTGGCGGTAGGCAGCGCCGAGGCCTCTTCGTCGGAGCGAAAAAGACTACAACCGACCAGTAGGGTTAAGGCCAGGCTTAGCACGGCCAGGCGTAAATAGGTTGCTTTATTTGTCATTTCACCATCACTTTTGTGTTATGCGACCGGCGGTGTGGCGCTTATTATAGCACAGGTCGGCAGAAAGGAGATAGTTGTCAAAGCGCCGCCAATCATCCCACGGGTCGCGCCAGGTGACCCTTGACCACGCACGAAAGCTGACTTGACGCCAAGCCAGGAGTATGTTATTGTGGCCAAATGTACTTTGACAATCGTTTTTTTTGAGACAGTCTCTCAACCATATGACAACTAGGAGCAGGCAATGACTGGTTCATACGATGTCACGGTGATCGGCGCGGGGCCAGGTGGCTATGTCGCCGCAATCCGCGCTGCTCACCTGGGCCTCAAAGTCGCCATCGTCGAAAAGAAGTACTGGGGGGGCGTTTGCCTGAACGTGGGCTGCATCCCCTCCAAAGCTCTGCTGAAAAACGCCGAGTTAGCCCACACGCTGCAGCATCGGGCCAAGGAGTTTGGCTTTAGCTTTGATAACCTGTCCCTAGACTTTGACGTCGCTTTTAAGCGCAGCCGCCAGGTTAGCGCCCGGCTGGTAAAGGGCGTGCAGTTCCTGATGCGCAAGAACAACATTGACGTCTACGAGGGTGTGGGGACGATCATTTCGCCGCAAGAGGTACAGGTCGCGCTCAACGAAGGCGGTGAAGCAACCCTCCAAACCAAGAACCTCATTATCGCCACCGGCGCCCGGCCTCGTTCCATCCCCGGCGTCGAGATTGACGGTTCCAAGGTTCAGCATTATGAACATGCTATTCTCTCCAATACGCTGCCCGGCCGCGCCATCGTCATCGGCGCAGGGGCCATTGGCACCGAGTTCAGCTACGTCTGGCGTAACTACGGTGTGGACGTGACCCTGGTTGAGATGCTGGATAACATTTTGCCTCTGGAGGATAAAGAGCTCAGTAAAGAGCTGGCCAAGGCGTACAAGAAGCTCAAGGTCAAGTTGCTGACCGGGACCCGTGTCGAGAAGGTGGATACCAGCGGCGATGGGGTGCAGGTGACCGTTTCCAAAGGCGAAGAGACACAGGTGCTTCAGGCCGACTTGGCGATGGTAGCCATCGGTTTCCGGCCGAACGTGGAGGGCATTGGGCTGGAGAACATTGGCGTCAAGCTAACTGAGCGGGGGCGTTTCGTCGAGATTGACGAGCAGATGCGCACCAACGTCCCCAACGTGTATGCCATCGGCGACGTGACCGGCAAGCTAATGCTGGCGCATGTCGCCTCGGCCCAGGCAATGGTCGCAGTCGAGACCATCGCCGGGCACGACACGGTGCCATTAAAGTACGAGATGATGCCACGTGCCACTTACAGCCAGCCCCAGGTTGCCAGCTTTGGCCTGACGGAGAAGCAGGCACAGGAACGTGGCTATGAGATCAAAGTAGGGCGTTTTGCTTTTCAGGCTAATGGCAAAGCCTTGGGCCTGGGCGAGCGAAATGGCTTTGTCAAGATCGTCGCGGACGCCAAGTACGGTGAGATCCTGGGCGCTCATATGATTGGCCCCGAGGTGACCGAGCTGCTGCCGGAGTTGGTCTTGGCCCATAACGCCGAGCTGACTGCGCAGGAGATTGCACATAGCGTCCACGCTCACCCCACTTTGAGTGAGGTGCTGATGGAAGCGGCTCACGCCGTTGAAGGTGAGCCGATTCACGGGTAGGATTTATGCTTTTCCCCCTGCTGGATGACGTGAACGGCCGCTAGCAATGTTGTTCACGAGGGGGCTTCCAACTTGCCTGCCTCTTCCAAGACTTGAAATATCCTTGCGTCGGCGCGCAAATCCTCTCCCGTAAAGAATTCCGGCCCGGGATACCCCAGTTGCAGCCGCAGAGGCTGCTTGTTCACCGCCGGGAGCACGTCTATCACGATGCCGTCATAGCTGGCCGATGAAATCGAGGCCCAGAACTCGCCGCGGTAGATCGGTTCGCCGTCAACGCAGACCACGAAAGGAATTCCCGGCGCTATGGGGACCTCTAGCCCTGCGATTCTCTCATAGGCCGCATCCGTGAGCGTCATCTCGTGGGTTTCCCAGGTGTACGTGAGGACATCGTCCAGGGACAAAATGGGCGTGTCTTCCAGCCCGAGTTCGCTCAAGTCCGTCTGTGAGAGATCTTGAGCAGAGAGTTCTTGATCGACCAGGTAAATAGCGAATCCGTGTTGCTCTTGTGTCGGTGGCAAATGGATCAGGGGCTCCAGTTCGCGGCGAACCGTTTCGACAATTTCCTCCTCGACCTGCCCGGCGGCAGTGTCCAGCAGCCAGCGCTCTAGCGCACGCTCCTCGTCGGCGAATAACGTAACCTGCTCCTCCGTGCTCACTCGCACGACGCCTTCCCACACATCCACCTGTTGCTCCGGCTGATTCTCAGCGGCGGGCAGCAGCAGGCTGAAGCCGGAATAGCCTAACCCCCCGCTCTCGTCCAAGGATTGAGCGGTGAGCGGTAACGCCTTTAGGCGCTGCCGCAGTTCGGCCTCTTGTGTCAGGGTGAGAGGCCAGATGGGATCAGGTCGTCCGCTAAAGACGCGCAGGGTCACCTGGGTGCGTTCAGCGATCGCCTCGTCGGGCACTATTTGCACCTGCCCCAACGTGACCTGCGACGTCCTCCCGGCGGGATTGGTCACCGGCGCCCGTTCGCCGGTCTGTGGGTCATACAGCCCGACGACAATCGTGTACAAGCCCGGTGGGAAATTAGTCGGGAACGACCACCCGTGCTCGGTGGTGATGACGCATTCCGGGCCATTGACGCCTTCAGGGCAGGGCTGCCCAGGCCAGTCTACGTCTACGTCGCTTTGCATAACCAGCTCGCCCGCTTCGCCCATCAGGTGCACAAAGACGCGCCAGTCGGCGCTGGGGGGAGCCACCACTTGCCAGTCGAGCACAAAGTGGGCGTTCGCAGGCACATCGAGTTTGCCCGGCGCAGACAGGTCAGTCGTGTCCCGTTCACCCAGCGTAAACGGAATGAGCTGCCTGGTCAACGGGTCGAGGTTCTGACCATCGTAGCGGATTTCGTCAGCGAAAACCAGCGGTTCTGGCTCGGGTAGCGGTTCGTCGGTGCGCAGCACGACCCCACACCAATCACCCTCCGGCACAGCGCAGTCCCACGCGATTGTGGGCCGTTCTTCCCGCTTTGCCTCTGCGACGTGCAAAAAGCTATCGTTGG
>CBFDAD010000143.1:0-5196 GCA_965602705.1 uncultured bacterium | reverse complement strand
ATTTGTTCCTCTGTCACCGCGCGAGATGGAGATATTACAGTTGATAACGCGAGGGTTGAGCAACAAGGAAATCGCTTATACATTGGGCATCAGTCACCAGACGGTAAAGAACCACATGACGTCCATCTTGCGCAAGTTAGACGTTGATGATCGTACACAAGCTGCCGTCTCTGCCCTCAGGCGGGGCTGGGTGCGCTTGCAGGATACGGTATCAGAATAGATCAGGAGCCACAGACCATGGCTGAAGAAGAAAAGCTTTCTCCTTTAGAAGAGCTGGTCGAGGAAAACCGCAAGGAATACGAGCAGATTCAGTTGGAATTGCGTGAAATCGACGTGCTCATCAAACAAAGCACGAACGAAGTAAACAAGCTGGCCCAGCGCAATGCACAGATCACCAATAGAATGAAGCAGATAGAGGCGACTTTCGATACCGTACCACGCGAGGATATACATAAAGTCTACACGTCTGCCCAGGACGCACAAAAACGGCTGTTCATGATGAGGGGCCAGCTCGAAAAGCTCCAGAGTGATCAGCGCAACCTGCAAAGATATGCCCTTCAGCTACGGCGGCTGCTCGAGGCCACTGAAGGATCGTTTACAAAAGGGGAGGACGGGCGCGCTGGTGTGGGGCCGGCGCAACCTGCTATTGTGAGGGTGATCGAAGCCCAGGAGCATGAACGGCAGAATCTGGTGCAACGGTTGCACGATGGGCCGGCACAGAGGTTGACCAACCTTATTCTGCAGGCGGAGATATGCGAACGTTTGTTTGATAAAGACAAAGAGCGGGCGCGGGAGGAATTGGCCAACCTGAAAGCGGCTGTAGCGGATACCTTCCAGCGGGTGCGCAGTTTTATGTTTGATCTGAGGCCGATGATGCTGGACGATCTGGGACTCATTCCTACGCTCAAGAAATATGTAGAGGGGTTTCAGGAAAAAAGCGGCATTCCAACCAACTTGACCATCACGGGAAAGGAACAACGGTTGGAGTCTCACAACGAGGTGACGATTTTTCGCGTCATTCAGGAGTTGGTGACTAACGCCGAGCGCCACGCACACTGCACGAGCATTGAGGTTTCGCTGGACGTCGATGAAAACTGGGTTCGAGCCAGTGTCGAGGACAATGGCAGTGGGTTTGACGTGGAGGAAGTGATGCAAGCGGTGGAACAGCACAAAAAAGTTGGGCTTTCCACGTTGCGCGAGCGCGTTGAAATGTTGGGTGGTCAGTTTCACATAGATAGTAGTATCGGTCGGGGTACCAAAGTCAGTCTGGAGATGCCGGTTGGCTTGGGCTAAATCAGTACTATTATCCTATTGTCAATCTGGCCTATTTTCTCTATAATTTAGCCAAGTTTATGGGATGCCTTTTTATTCAATTATCCCAAATTTGTAGGAAGAAAGGAGGTGAACGTAGATGTTGTTTCTGCCCCGTGAGGAAGGTCAGGGTCTGGTTGAGTATGCATTGATTCTTGTTTTGGTAGCTATTGTGGTGATCGTTGTTCTAGGGTTGCTGGGAGAGCAGGTTTCGACCGTTTTTTCGAACATCACGAACGCGCTGTCGTAGTTATTCTCGATCAGTCAACCGAACAGGGCCTTGTCTTTTGGCAAGGCCCTATTTTTTTGTTTGGGCTAGCGTGAGGGCCGAATTTCTAACAATTTTAGCGCCTGATATAGTACTATCATCCTCTTGATGCGGCGGTTTGAAGTCTGTATAATGGTAGTAGAAGCACAAAGGGTCTCGGCAGCGGATCAGCCGTTGCCTGACAGCAGAGAGGTGCGCCAATGCTAAAGCGACAAAAAGGCCAAGGTATGGTAGAGTTTGCACTCATCCTGCCGGTGTTGCTGCTGATTATCCTCGCAATCATTGAAACCGCGCTCATTTTCCAGGGTTATCTGACCGTGCAGCACGCTGCCCGTGAGGCCGCTCGCTGGGCTGTCACCTATAACCCTGAGAAGGGCATGAACCTCGATGGCAGCGTCTTCGACCCCACTGAGTCGGATGAGGAATATTGGTCCCGGCGGGTGGACATCATCAAGCAGGTTGCGGTACAGAAGGCCGTGGGTTTGCGTATTGATGATAGCAGGCTTGGCCTCACCCAGGGGGCCTTTGATGCTTATAGAGACGAGCCCAACTTTTATGGTGTCGAAGTCTGGGGATTCCCCAGCTTTGAGACACCGGGGGGTGGGTGGACCGACGCTGATTTGAGGGATCACCCCGGCTTGCCTGGCTTGCCGGTCCGTGTACGCGTGACGCACAATGTTGAGCTACTCGACCCCCTCTTTAGGGCCATCGTGCCGCGCGTGCGGGTCGTTGCCCAGACCGAGATGATCAACGAGGGTACTCAGTCTGGTTTTGGCAATGTGGCGCCACCGTCGTTGCCACCGGCACCGCCACTGCCGTCTCCCGGCTGGGAGCCGGGCATCACCGATACGCCGGAGGGTGGTGGCCCTACGGAGACGCCTGAAGGCACGCCAGTTGAAACGCCGACGCCCACGTCAACGCTCACCCCAACGCCCACCAATACCCCCACGGCGACGCCGAGCGGCCCCTTTATCACGGCATCCGAGTACCAGGTGATTCCCACCCAACTTATCTTGGTTGACGTGATCCAGCACGCCGCAGGTGAGTATCAGCTGCACTGGGTTAATGGGAGTTATGATCTCGTGATTTCGCCGGCGCTGCAGGTTGACGCAGGCACTCCTGTGCGTGACATCCAATTCACAATACCGAGCGACAACCAGGGTAATTACTATCTGGAGACTCGCCAGGGCGATATCGTCGTCGCGCGATCGGCGGCCGTTGAGGTGGTGCCCCCGCCGCCCGACCTGGTGGTGCGCAGCATTGGCGTGCCCGAGGAGATCAGGCCTAACGAAGAGATGACGGTCACGGTCGAGGTACAGAACCTGACGGCGGGGTTTGTGAGCGGCTATTTCGACGTGGACCTGTACGTGGACCCCGATTCCCCACCGCTTTCCAACCGGCCGGGCGCGAGCAAGCAGTGGCTGCTGGGGATCGACGCCTTGGGCACCGAGGTCATCACCCACGTGGTGACGCTGTACGGCGGTGGCCCGCACGAGCTGTGGGCCAAGGTTGACACCTCCGATTGGGTACCCGACGAACTGGACGAGACCAACAACCTCTTTGGGCCTCTGGGTGTCACGGCAGGCGCTAGCGAGTGCAGTGACATGAGTGATCGCTTTAATGGTCCGGACCTGGATTCCAAGTGGAGCTCAGCGATGATCGGCTATGCCACTGTACATGAAATGACCATTGACGAAGCCGAGGGCACACTGTCTATCCAGACTAACGGCACGGGCCTCTGGGACAGCCGCGATGATGGTAGTACGCTCCTGTACCAACCGGTCACCGGCGACTTTGTCGCGACGCTAAGGGTTGTCCAGGGCCTGGATACAAACCGGTGGGCCAAGGTCGGTTTGATGGCGCGCGCCAGCACGGCGAACAACAGCGCGTTGGCCATGGTAATGGATACGCGCGATGAGGGGGTCCAGTTTGGTTACCGACGTGCTGGTGACATCATGGATCGTTTCGCCAGTGATGCTCCCGCCGGTGAACCCGTGTGGTTGCGCCTGGTGCGCACGGGAGACAGCTTTGCGGCTTATTATTCCGCCAATGGCACGAACTGGGTTGTGGGGACAGGTGAAGGTGAGGATGGTGGGGTGACGGTTGATATGCCGGACACGATACTGATTGGCATCGGTGCCTCGGCTTACTCTACCAGCGTCGCCACCGGGATCGTGGATGACTTTGAAGTCTGTCCCCTGGACGCTAGCGCAGAAACGTGCCAGGTTTACAGCGACGACTTTGACGATGGCGTCGTCACGGACTGGATTGACGTGGACGTCCCTGATCCTGTGTCAGGCTCTGGCTCGACAGAGGGCGGCGGCACGATCACCATCAGTGGCGATGGCACGAGTATATGGGGCGACGACGACAGCTTCCACTATACCTACAAGCCGGTCAGCGGCAACTTTGTGGCGACGCTCAGGATCAACACTGGCCCAACTCAGTCGGGGAGCGGCAAGGGCGGTCTCATGGTACGGTCCGGCACCGCAGCCGACAGCGCCCACGTTACGGTGAGCAAGCGGCCTAATCACGTGCAGTTTGACTACCGCTCCGGAGACGGCAACACGGCCAATACGACCTTTGGCGATAACGCCAACGTAGGCCTGCCGGTGTGGGTGCGGGTCGCCCGCAATGGGAACGCCTTCTCGGCCTTTTACTCGACTAACGGGGAGGACTGGACCTACGGCGGCTCGGCAATGGCTGACATGCCCGATGAGGTGCTGATCGGCATGGCGCTTTCTGCCTACGACGTGCAGGTGGACAGCGGCAACTTTGACGATTTCGTGTTTTGTGCGGGAGAAGCTAGTGCTGTCTCGCCGCCCATCAGGCCACCGGAAGAAAAGCCCCCCGGTTTGAAAGAGTGTAGCTATCCTATCCGGTGGGGCGACTTTGAGGCCAGTACGCTCATCATCAACGAGGTGTGGACGCGCAGCGCGGACACCTGGCATACCTCTAACCAAAAGCACTCGGGCAACTTTTCTATGGCCTTTCGGGCCAGCGTGGGGCCGCGCCCGGAGTACAGGCACATGGATCCCTGGGCCTACCAGAGCGTCCCAGTGCCGGGAGACGTGTTGCCGTCCACCACGGGCACGCTTATCTTCTGGCAGTACATAGAAGCCTGGCCGGGAGGAAGCCCGTCCGACCCGGATGACCGCTTTTACATGGTTGTCCGCGACTCGAACCAGGTGACGCAGAGTGTTCCTATCCAACTGGCCCAGGGCGACACCGATACGCCTGTTTTCCAACAAGAAGTGATCAGTGTAGAGAACTATCTGCTGCCCAGCGACCGTTTTGTAGACTTGGCCAGCGAAGAGATTGAACTGTACTTTTACACCGAGCACGATGGCGAGATACCTGGCACCTACTTTTACATGGATGACGTGCGCTTGGACATCTGCACGACGCAGCCGATCCCTGCGGAGGTCCCTGGCACGGCCTCTGTTGGAGGGCTGGTCGAGGTGGTGCTGGCGGGTGTGCCCACCAAGATGGGCGATGGCATCGAGGTGATAGCCTCGCGCGTCGGTGGAGAGATGTATCGCACCAAGACCATCCACGATAGCACCTACCACTTTTACAACTTGCCGCCGGGGAACTATGTGGTTCAGGCCTTTGTG